>JASJAS010000151.1 GCA_030066875.1 Acidimicrobiia bacterium
TCGAGATCGCGCCCTGGATTCTCTCGACCCAACCGCGCGGGAGCCCGTCGGGGCCCCGGTCGTAGAAGAGCGGCACTACGTCTCGCTCCAATAGGTCGTACAGCGCTTGCGATTCAAACCTGTCCCGCTGCTCGGGATCGGCGACGGTGTCCGGTCGCCCGATCGCCCAACCGACGTCGGTCTCGTACGCCTCATCCCACCATCCGTCCAGCGTGCTGATGTTGAGCACACCGTTCACCGCAGCCTTCATACCGCTGGTTCCGCTCGCCTCCAGCGGTCGCACCGGCGTGTTGAGCCACACGTCGGAGCCCTGAACCAGATAACGGGTAACGGTCATGTCGTAATCGGAGATGAACACCAGGTGGCGCCGGATCGCGGGATCCTTGGTCAGGTCAACGATCTGCTTGATCAGCTCCTTACCTCCGTCGTCGGCGGGATGCGCCTTTCCGGCGAAGATCAGCTGGACCGGACGCTCCAAGTCGCCCATGAGGCGCGCCAGACGAATTGTGTCCTGCAACACGAGATTCGCACGCTTGTACGTGGCGAAGCGGCGGGCGAAGCCGATGGTCAGAGCATTGGGGTCTAGTACCACATCCGCCATGTCCACCTCGGCTTGCGGAGCCCCTCGCTCCCGCAGCTGCTGCCGCAGCCGGCGCCTGGCAAAAGCCACGAGACGGTCTCGTCTTCGCTGGTGGGTGCGCCACAGCTCTGCGAGCGGCACCTCGGTCACCCGCTTCCACACTTCGGCGTCCGCCGGCTCTTCACGCCACAAGGGACCGAGGTAGCGGTCGTAGAGTTCCTTCATCTCCTTCGACACCCAGGTCTTGGCGTGCACGCCGTTGGTAATCGACGAAATCGGGATTTCGGCAACAGGATGATGTGGCCACAGATCGGTCCACATCTCGCGGCTGACCAAACCATGTAACTTGCTCACGCCGTTGGAAAACGCGGCCGTGTCGAGCGCCAGGACGGTGTTACAGAACTCTTCGCCGGCATTGTTGGGGTCCCTCCGGCCGAGAGCCAAGAACTCCTGCACGTTCTGGCCAAACTGCTTGGCGTACCGACCCAGATACTTCTCGACCAGACCCGGGCTGAAATAGTCATGCCCGGCAGGAACCGGGGTGTGGGTGGTGAACACCAACCCACCGGCTGCCTCCTTGGCTTCCGCAAATGACAACCCACGCTCGTCCATGAGACGCGAAATCCACTCCAGAACCAGGAACGCCGAATGCCCTTCGTTCATGTGATACACGGTGGGTTCGATTCCCAGCTTCTCGAGGGCCCGGAACCCGCCGACGCCGAGCAGGATCTCTTGTTTCATCCGGGTTTCGCGAGAGCCGCCATAGAGCTGGTCGGTGATTCGCTTGTCGTCGGCGGAGTTCTTGGGGTGGTTGGTATCAAGTAGGTAGAGGTCCACCCTGCCCACAGTTGCGCGCCACACGTAGGCCCTGACGGCGCGCCCAGGCATCGGCACATCGATAGTCAGCGGCTCTCCGGCGTCGTCGGTAACGAGCTCGACGGGCAGGTTGTGGAAGTCATTCGGCACGTACCGCTCTTGCTGCCAACCCGCCTCGTTGAGGCGCTGCCGGAAGTAGCCTTCCTGGTAGAGCAAACCGACTCCGGTGAGCGGCACCCCGAGGTCGCTGGCGGACTTGAGGTGATCCCCTGCCAGGATGCCGAGTCCACCGGCAAAGATCGAAAGACACTCGGTGATACCGAATTCCAGCGAGAGGTAGGCGACCTGAAGACCCGCCTCCGAGTCGTGGGTGCGGTCGTACCAGGTGCTGTCAGACTCTGTGTAGGTACCAAATTCTGCAACAACCCTGCGTAGATGAGCCACAAAGGCCGGGTCGGCTGCCGCGGTGTTGAGTTGCTCCTGGGTGATCGAACCCAGCATGAGCACCGGATTGTGACCGCTGGTTTCCCATAGATCTCGATCTAGTCGCCGAAACAGCTCGATCGCGTCGTGGTTCCACGCCCAATGCAGGTCGTAGACAACCCGGCGCAGCGGTTGCAGGTTCCCGGGAAGGCGGGGCAGAACGGCGTACGTCTTCATCGGCTTCATGGAACCCTCCCTGCGCCGACATTGCGGAGTTGTTCAGGTTCAACCTACGCAGATTCCTGGAGCGCTGCCCGGGTCGACCGTCACCTTTCGCGAGGGACGGACCGAGCTGAAGTGCGCGGTTATCCGTCGGTGACCGCCTCGACCTCGAGCTCGACTCTCCATGCCGGGTCGAGCAGACCGGCCACGACTACCATCGTTGCCACCGGACGCGCCACGCCGAACAGCTCGCCGTGAGCCCGACCGACCTCGTCGGCATCCGCGGCATCGGTGATGAACATGCGTGTCCGTACGACATCATCAGCTGAACTCCCAAGTTGGTCGAGCGCCCTGGTCACGATCTCGCCACATCGCAACATCTGCTCGTAGGCCGTCGCCGCGACTTCTTCGCCCGGTGGCGGGATCGGAGCGGTCCCGGCCACCTCAACCCGAGTGCCGCGACGCAGACCACGCGAGAAGCCGTACAGCTGCTCATACGGCGAACCTGATTCGACCTGCCTCCGGCTCATACCTCCGCTCCGAAGATTCGCCTTGCCTCAACCACATCATCGCGGATCGCCGCCACGAGTTCGTCGACACCAGAGAACTTGTGCTCGGAGCGGAGTCGGGCCATGAAATCAATGCACAGCTCCTGCCCATAGAGGTCGCCCGTGAAGTCGAGCAGGTGGGCTTCAACGACGGATTCGCTTCCGCCAAATGTAGGGCGTTTCCCGATATTGGCGACGGCCTGATGCATTTCGGAGGCAACTGTGACATATGTGGCGTACACCCCTGAGCCGGGAACGAGCAGATCCGGGGAGATCGCCAGATTGGCTGTGGGAAAGCCGATCGCGCGGCCGCGCTTGTCCCCGGGTATGACCACACCCGGTAGGCGATGGGGTCTTCCCAACAGTCGAGCTGCCGCCCTGACATCCCCTTCGCGAAGCAGGGCGCGGATCACGGTTGAGCGCACCGGCACCCCCTCCTCGAAGATCGCTACATCGTCGACGTCGAACTCGTGATGCCGGCCCAATTGATGCAACAATTCGATGTCGCCGAGCTGCTGGTGCCCGAACCGGAATCCACTCCCCACAGCAACGCGGCGCGCCCGCAGCGTCGCGACCAGTAGCTTCTCAACGAACTGCTCCGCGGCCAGCATGCGGAAGTCGTCGTCAAAATCGACAACGGCTGTCACCGAGACACCGAGTCCGGCCAGGATCTCGAGGCGACGGTCTATCGAAGTCAGTAGTGGCGGCGTTGCTTCTGGGTTGATAACTCGAAGCGGGTGATCCCGGAAGGTGACGACAACAACCGGCATCCCCGCCGCTGCGAGGGATCGCAGCACCTGCTGGTGACCGAGGTGGACACCGTCATAGACACCGATCGTGACGGCGGTAGGCCCGACGAGCGGAAGCCAGGTGCGGTAGTCGCCCTCCAAGACCTTCACGCCAACACCACCTCAGGTCTTGCCTTCCCCGACTCGATCCGATAAACGGCGATCAACGCCCCGTCCTCATCGACTACTCGAAGTGCGCCTTGACCGGGTAGCCCGGATCCCAGCGCGCGTGCCGGGAAGACCAGACCGTTGCGGACACCCGAACTCACCTCGGGACCAACCTCCACCTCCGGAATATGGGCAAGACAGTCGCGCGGCGGAACGACCAGCCCGGCAACTGCGCCGCTGCCGGAGGCCTGCTCGATCTCAGCGACGCTGCTTGCCTGCGATACGTGCAGCGAGCCATTGCGCACCCGGCGCAACGCACTGAGATGGGCTCGGCCACCGAGCGCCCGGGCAACGTCGTCGGCGAGCGCCCGCACGTAGGTGCCAGTGCTACAAACAGTTCGAAACACTGCCTCCGGGTACGGCGACGGTGCGAATTCAACGAGGTCGAGGCTGTGTACCTCCACTTCACGAGCTTCCCGCTCGACCTCCAGTCCCTGCCGGGCAAGTTCGTAGAGCTTCTTCCCGCCGACCTTGCGAGCCGACACCATCGGCGGGACCTGGGCGATCGTGCCGACAAACCGTGTCATGGCAGTCCGTAGATCGTCCTCCGAGATGTCCATCGCTTCTCTCGCCAGGATTGCTCCGTCGGCGTCAAGCGAGTCCGTGGCCACTCCAAAGACGGCTCGGGCGATGTACTCCTTCGGAGCGGCTTGCACAAAGCGCAACAGTCGCGTAGCACGGCGCAGGCCCAGGACGACGAGGCCGGTCGCAAGGGGGTCGAGGGTGCCGGCATGCCCGACCTTCTTGACCCGGAGGAGGTTGCGCACCTTGGCAACGACGTCGTGGGAGGTCCAGCCCGAAGGCTTGTCGACGAGAAGGAACCCGGTCGGGACCGACTCAGCCATCACAGCCCTTTGCCACTCGCGCGATGATGCTCTCGGGGGTACCGCCGGCAACGAATCCGGCCGCATTGTGGTGACCACCACCCCCGAAACCGGCGGCAATCTCGCTCACATCGATTCGCCCACGCGACCGCAGGCTCCCTTTGAACTCCCCATCGCCGATTTCGCGGAGCAGGCAAGCGACATCGGCTTCTTCGGCCAAGCGGACGAGATCGATCAGACCATCCGCGTCCTCATAGCGCAGTTCCTCTGCTTCGAGATCCCGCCGATAGAGAACCGACCACACGATTCGGCGCTCGGGGTCCAGTTGCGCCCTGGCCAGCACCGACCCGGCAACGTGAAGGTAACCGAACGGGGCTTCCTCGTATACCCGCTGACCGACCAGCGGTGGCGACACCCCGGCGTCGAGCAGGTCCGCGGTGATGCGATGGACCTCAGCGCTGGTGGCATCGTATTGGAACCGACCGGTGTCGGTGACGATCCCCGTGTACAGCGCGGTGGCAATCTCCGTTGTGATCTCCCAGTCCAACTCGCCGAAGAGCCGATGGACGATCTGCGCTGCAGCTCCTGCGCTCGGGTCGATGACCTTGATATCACCGAACTCATCGTCCTGTGAGATGTGGTGATCGATCACGATGACGATCCCGGCGCGCTCGGCGATGGGTAGTGCGCTGCCCAGTCGGGACGGTACCCCGGTATCGACGACAACCGCTATATCGATGTCTTCCGGCACGTCTCGGGGGGAAGCGAGCACGCTCGCGTCGAGAAAGCGGAACTGTTTGCCGACCACAAACGGCTCGCCGAATGTCGCGTAGGCGTCCTTCCCGGCGTTACGGGCGCCGGCGGCAACGGCAATCATCGAACCCAGGGCATCACCGTCGGGACCGATGTGGCCCATGACGACAATGACATTGGCGGATTGAATCGCCGAAGCGGCCGCGGCCAACGATTCGATCATGAACTCTCTTCTTCCTTCAGCCGGTGCAGCAGCTGCTCCATCCGGATCCCCTCGTCTATCGACGGATCAATCCGGAACTCGAGAACCGGGGTGTATTTCAGCCTGGTCTGGGCCCCAATGGCCGCCTGGATTCGAGAAGCTGCGCTCCGTAGAGCGCGCGCGGTTTCGCGATGTTGTTCGTCATCACCGATCACCGAGTAGTACACAATGGCGTTCCTCAGGTTGGGAGCGGTGTCAACTCCGGTGATGGTGAGGAAGCCGAGTCTCGGGTCCTTGAGCTGCGTGGTCTCCTCGGCGACAACTTCGCGCACCAACTCGTTCACCTTGCGCATTCGTGCCGACGGTGGCTTGCTCATGACGGTTTCTCCAAATGGCTGACCGAGACACCGAGAAGCTCGATGTCTCGTCGCGCTCTCATGTGGCCCTCCACTGAGTGCAGGATACGATCCAGTTGTGACGCTTGGGGGGCGACGGCAGCAACACCGAGTGTGGCTCGATTCCACAAGTCCTGGTGATCCACTTCCGCCACGGCGACGGCAAAGGTCCGGGCCAGGTGCCCGACCACGCTCTTGACCACTTGCCGCTTGTCCTTGAGCGAACGCGCATCGCGGATCCTCAGCTCGAGACGCAGTACGGCTGCATGCATGATGCCTGGGATCCTCGCTATACGCGGGCGACCTCGCGCACCTCGAAGGACTCGATAGTGTCGCCCTGCTTGATATCGCGGAAGTTCTCCAGACCAACGCCGCACTCGAACCCAGCTGCCACGGTGGGCACGTCATCCTTGAACCGCCGGAGCGAGATGATGCGACCTTCGTAGACCACAACGCCGTCGCGTACCACCCGGGCCCGGGCGTTGCGGTTGATCTCGCCCTCGGTGACATAACAGCCGGCAACCCTGCCCAATCGAGGAGCACGGAACACTTCCCGTACCTCGGCCACACCGAGAAAAGCCTCGACCTCTTCTGGAGCGAGCTCGCCGAGCAGCAGACCTTCGATGTCGTCGAGAAGTTCGTAGATAATCGAGAACGTACGGATATCGATGCCGGAGTCCTTGGCCGCCGCCCGCGCGGCTGCGTCGGGCCGCGCGTTGAAGCCGTAGATCACGGCGTCGGAGGCCTCCGCCAGCATCACGTCGTTTGCGGTGATGCCACCGACAGCCCCTTGGATGACAGTGACTTTCCCGTCTTCACGGGTGATCTTCTTCACGGAGTCACGTATCGCTTCGAGTGATCCCATCGCGTCGGCCCTGAAAACGATACGAAGCTCGGCGTGGTCGGCGGTGCGGAGGTTCTCCAGGAGGGTTTCGAGACGCTGCGTTGCGGTGGGCACTACGTGGGTTGCGGATCGAACCAAGTGCTTGCGCTCATCAGCCAGCTTGCGGGCCGTGCGATCGTTCTTGACGATCTCGAACATGTCACCGGCCGTGGGCACATCATCCCAGCCCATGACGAGCACGGGTGTCGACGGCCCTGCGGCCTTTACCGACCTCTCCTGGTCGTCGAACATCGCTCGAACTCTTCCCGATACCGCTCCGGCAACGATCGCGCTTCCTTGCTTGAGGGTGCCGCGTTGCACGATCACGGTGGCGACGGGGCCACGCCCCACCTCTAGCCGGCTCTCGATGACGGTACCAACTGCCGAAGCGTTGGGGTTTGCGGTGAGTTCCTCGACCTCTGCGACGAGTGACACCATCTCGAGGAGTTCATCCACGCCGTCGCCGGTCAGCGCAGAGATTTCGGCCGATACCACGTCACCGCCGAGATCCTCTACAACCACGCCGTGCTGGGTGAGCGCAGCCCTTACGGCGTAGGGATCGGCGGTCTCGAGATCCATCTTGTTGATCGCGATGATGAGGGGCACCTCGGCAGCTTGGGCGTGTGCAATCGCCTCCGCCGTCTGGGGCATCACTCCGTCATCAGCCGCTACGACAATGACAGCAATGTCGGTGACGTTGGCACCACGTGCACGCAACGCGGTGAACGCCTCATGACCCGGTGTGTCGATGAAGGTGATTGTGTTGCCATCGCGGGTTACCTGGTAGGCACCGATGTGCTGCGTTATTCCGCCTGCCTCACCGGCGATCACATTCGCCTTCCGGACCGTGTCGAGTAGCTGGGTCTTGCCATGGTCGACGTGGCCCATGACGGTCACGACCGGTGGCCGCGGCTTCAGGCTGGCGGGGTCGTCCTCGTACTCGACGAGGTGTCGTTCGACAGTTGGCTCTTCTTCTTCCTCTTCCTTCTCGTCAACCAACACCTCGTAGCCGAAGATCCTGCCGAGAGGTTCAAGGGCATGGTGTGGGATCGTGCCGCCGCCGGGCACCATCTCCCCCATCCCCATTAGCTCTTTGACGACATTGCCGGTCCGCTCCCCGATCTCGGTGGCAAACTCCGCGACCGTAACGCCGGCGGCGACTGCGATGATCCTGTCTTCCCCGGCGGGAGGAGGGGTGGGCTCCTCCCGTTCGGCTGCCGGCTCTGCCTCGAGTTCGGGTTCCAGCTCCGGCTCGAGTTCGGGTTCCAGCTCCGGCTCGAGTTCGGGCTCCGGCTCCGGCTCGAGTTCGGGTTCGACCTCCGGTTCAGGTTCTGGTTCCGGCTCCGGTTCGGACTCCGCGGTCGTGGCAAAGGAAGCCAGAACCAGGCCTTCCCCTTCCTCATCGAGGCCCGAGGACGCCGTCTTGACCTCGAGTCCCAGCTCGAGGGCGCGCGCCAGCACAGCCTTGGATTCCAATCCAAGCTTCCGTGCTATCTCGTAAACGCGCTTCTTAGCCAA
>JASJAS010000152.1 GCA_030066875.1 Acidimicrobiia bacterium
CGGGCCTGGCTCCGGCTCGATCCTCCTTCCAGCCCGGGACCGGATGCGACACGCTATGCGGACTTCTATGCCGAATACCGCAACCTCTACCCGGCACTATCCAACACAATGCATCGCTTGAGCACGCTCTGACCTCTGCCACCCACCTCGGGTGAAAAACCTGTAGGTTCGACGACGGCTGCAACAGAGAGGGAGAGAAATGCAGTACGTACTTCGCTACCAGGTGCCTTCAGCGAAAGCCACCGCCTACCGCTCGTGGCTGCTGGAGAACGACCAAGCCCTGCGCGATCACGCGGCGGAAGGTTGGCACTACCTGGGCACCTGGTTCACCGTCCGCGGCTTTGGGGAATATGCAGCCGAGAGTCGCTGGGACCTCACCGGTTACGAGGCGCTGGGATCGGGTTTCGGCGACGAAATCGCCCAGAGGCTGCTCGGTGAGTGGTTCGACATGATCGATGCTGATGCCGGAATGGACGCGACCTTGCTCAAGAGCGCGTCGGAGGTCGACATTTTCAACTAGTGCCGATCGAGTTCCTTCTGCTGCGGTCCGCTACGGCGGACCGCAGTTCGTTTACTGGTAGCGCTCGAACCGGGCTGCGTCGTCACCGACGTACCGGAGGATCCACAGACCGGTGTTCATGTCTGTCGCGTAGATCAGATCGTCCACCACCCGCACATCCCATACCATCGCGAGCCGGGCGGTTCCGTCGGGGGCAATCCAGTAAGCCTGGGGATCCCGCGTGGGTGGCGGAACGAAGTGCCCTATCTCGAGCGGATTGGTGGGATCCGAAACATCGACCACGCGGACTCCACTCGAGTACCACGAGGAGTACAGCCGGCCCTCGAGCAGCTGGGCGTTGTGTGCTGTGTGGAATCCGTCGAGCGGAACCGGGTTGTCCGCTGCGTGGTCGTCATCCCCGGCAACGAAATCGGCGAGAGGCTCACCAGTGAGGTCGAATATCCGTTGATAGCCCCAGCCGGCAACGTGAGATGGTCTATCGACCGGCCACAGGTCCTCGGAGCTCAACACCATCAACCCGAGTTCAGACGAAGTAGCAACGGTGTGAACGTTACCTTCTGCACTGGCGACTTCCTCAACCGACTGCGCAATCTTCGGTTGCGCCGGGTCGGTGACATCGAGCATCACGGCACCGGCGTCCCAAACCGCCACCCACAGCCGGTTCCCGGACTCATCAAAGGCAACTCCATGGGCATGAAGTTGTTCTTCGTCGACGGCCCGCAACCATTCTGAAGCAGCAGGGGCGTCACTGCGGAAGTCCCAATCTGCGGTCTCGAACGGATTCGCGGGATCGGTGATATCGATCAGCCGCACGTCGCCACGGGCCCCGGCAGTGTGCGGTAACGATTGCATGACCGTCGCTGCAGCCAACACCCGGCCATCAGCGCGAGTGATTACATCGAGTTCGTGTACACCCTGGGTGCGGTCGCCGCTGTGGTATTCGGCTAGCGGAGCCGGGTTGTTCGGGTCGGTTACGTCGTAGATGGCAAGTCCACGAAAGGCTTCGCGAAAGCGATTGCGCTCGCTGTTGTCGCATAGGCTCACCGCGACAACTGCAACGTCGCCGGTGAACGCGTCCGTATCGACATCACCTGCCCACACGCTGTCGGTGTCCGACTCGGGGTATTCCTCCCCGGTCGCGATGGCACCGATCAACTCGGGTTCGACTGGTTTGGTCACGTCGAGGAGACGTACCCCGGACGCGGGGCAAGCTTGTGGCCTACCCCACGTCCCCATGTATGCAATGTCGGCATGCACCCACACCCCGGCGGCAAAGCCGTCTCCCGGATCGAACGAACCGACAACGGTTATCGCTTCAGCGTCTGGCAGATCGCCGTAGGCAGACTCGAAGGCGCTTTGGACGCGGTCCGCCGGAGCCCCGGTTGCAGCAAGTAGGTGCGGGTACGGATTCACCACGATCCCGTCCGGGGCGTGCAACTCGAAGTGAAGGTGCGCAGGTGTCGATTCGGCGTTGCCGCTGTCGCCCACATAGTCGAGCAGCTCGCCCGCCTCGACCCGGGCCCCTTTGGATATCCCGGCAGGCGATTCGTTACGCAGACCGTCGTCGGTTCCCGGGCTGTCGTTGTTGAGATGTATGTAGTAGGACCGCCAGCCGTCGTCGTGTTCAACGACGATGTAGCGCCCGGCGCGTTCCCCGATGGTGACTTTGATGATGGTGCCGTCCGCAACAGCGACCACCGGTGTCAGCTTGTCGGCAAAGATGTCGATGCCCTGGTGCAAGCGGTTGCCTTCGCGAGGCGCCCCAAACGTGTCGGTGAACGAATACTGACCGTCGACGGGAAACACGAGCGGATAAAGCTCGCGCTCCGGCAGTGCCGCAGTCTGCGGGTCGCTGGCGGCCTGAAGGGGGGCGACCTCAACTGCAGCTGCGGCCGGAAACAAAACCGCAACCACCAGCGTCAGCCGAACTGCTGATCTCGTGAGGCGCCTCATCTGCCCCCTGGGGTACTCCCCTAGCACCAAGATACGCTGCGACGAGGCCTATTCATATGGGCAAGACGGAGAATTGGCCAATGGCACCGACCAAGGTCAAAGCGCAGCTCAGAGGTCTCGGTTTGCTAGCACCAGCGGCGGGTGTCCGGTTGCCTCGAGGAACCGCCGGAACCCGGCCGAGCTGATCGATGTGGTGCGATCGTTGACCAGCGGGTGGAAGTTGAGCCGGTCGTGGCTCATGACATCACTGGAAACCGCCACCGTCACCAGGCCGGCGCGGTCGTTGACAACCGCCAAGGGAGTGACCGCACCCGGGATCACCCCGAGGTGGTCCAGCAGCCGCGACGGGCTGCCGAACGACAATCTCTTCGACCCGAGAGCGTCCGCAAGCCGCGCCAGGTCGACACGATGATCTTCTGCAACGACGACCAGCCACATCTCGCCCTTTTTGTTCTTCAGAAACAGGCTCTTGCAGTTCACCCCAGGCAGGGTTCCCCGCAGCCGCTTGGCTTCCTCAACGGTATAGACCGGCGGGTGCTCGATCGTGGCGTGCTCGACACCGAGATGGTCGAGATACTCGAGCAGTTCCTCGGGCGTCACTTGGGCGGTCCCGCTCACCTGACAAACCTAACGCCCGAACGCACCCCTAGAGCGTGTCGTATTCCGTCATGGGCGGGCTCGGAGGCGGCTCGGCACGGCTCGCCCCAATCGGGGCCCACATCGCGAGCGCAAACGCAACGATCATGAGCAGGATCGGCAGCAGAGTCACCAGGAAACTGTCTACCGGGATGATCCCAAACGCCATCAGAGTAATGACTCCGAAAAGCCCAGTCAGAAAGCCGAAAATCGCCGCCATGATGGGGCGGCCCCGTTGTTTCCTCATCGCTTGCTCCCTCCGGCCGCAGGACCCTTCACACGGATGGCCAGGTAGACGCCCATGATGCTCACGACCGTCAGACCGCCGGCGATGAAGCCGATCGGATTGGTTCCTTCCAGCGCCAGGGTTACTTCACCCGAGCAAGTCGGAGGTCCGGATTGGCTCAGGTTCCCCTCCCAGTGCTCACCTGTCACGGTGACTTCGAAGCCGGAGAGGATCGACGGGAACTCGTACTCGTAGGTACCCGAGTTGTCGACCTTGGTGCCGCTGGTGGCCCAAGTCCCAACCGTTATCGTGCCAACGGGGAAAGGCACTTTGACCTTTACGTTGCCGCTGGTATCGCGCGCTTCGGAGGGCGGCGGAATGGCGATCGCGCCCGTCCACGACACATCGCCCTCTAGCGGAATGATGACCACCTCACCCGGAGCCAGCTGGCTGGCGACAACCTCGATGGGAGGCTTTGCGTCCGGCCATGTGGCGGAACCATCGCAGGGACCGGTAACGGTCGCACCCGCCGGTACTGCCGAGATCACGAGCGCAGTCAGCACGAGGCCGGCCAACGCCACAGCTCTACTTCGTCTCACCCGATCGCTCCCTTCACCGGTCGCACCCGATCGTAACGGGCAGCCTGCGTTATTTGGTGACTATTTCGCGCTCTTGTCGACCAGGCTGCGCCGGCTGCGCCGTCCTAAGTCCAGGTCCAGGCGTACCAGATCGTTACGCCGTTCAGCACGAAGCTGACGGCAATCAGGAAGTTGTCGTACGCCCCCGGATACGGCAAACCGGCAATGTTGAAGACGACGACGAAGACAGCCGCAGCGATGTTGATCCAGCGGATCGCCGGGTACGGCGAGGTGAGTGACAGCACAATCAGGGCGACCGGAATGAGCATGAAGAGAGCCGCGACCATCCACATCCAGGACTCGGCCTTCTTGCCGCCCATCTCGCCCGGCGTGAAGTCCCCGGCAAAGATGCGCAAGACGTCGCCGAGCAAGTAGACCAGCATGACGGCGACCCACAACCCGGCCAGGATGATGCGTGTGCTTTCCATCGGCACACCCTAGAAGCGCCAACCGGCAGAGCACATATTCATCCGAGACCGTCCCCAATGTGCCGTCGCAGCGGGTAGCGTTGCGCCGTGACCACGACTCAGATGCCAAGCGAGGCCCGGCTCCTGATACGGCGCTACTACGTGTACGCCGGCATCTACACGCTCGCGGCCTCCATCATCTGGGGCATCAACACGCTCTTTCTGCTCGATGCCGGGCTGTCCATTGCCGAGGTGTTCTTCGCCAATTCGGCTTTCTCGGTGGGCACCATGCTCTTCGAGATACCGACCGGCGTCGTTGCCGACACTCTGGGACGCCGCATCTCGTTCCTGCTGTCGCTGGCGGTTCTCGCCGCTACCACCTTGCTGTATGTGTGGCTTTCGTCACTTGGAGCCGGCGTGGTTCTCTTCTCACTGGTTTCGATCCTCATGGGTCTTGGATTCACGTTCTACTCGGGAGCCATGGAGGCCTGGCTGGTGGACGGGGCCCAAGGCCTCGGGTTCGAGGGAGGCTTCGATCAGGTCTTCTCCAGAGGACAGCTCGTCAGCGGCGCAGCCATGCTCACCGGCACGGTCGGCGGTGGCCTCCTCGGCCAAATCGACCTCGCTATCCCCTATCTTCTCCGTGGCGCGCTGCTGGTCGTCCTGTTCGTTCTCGCCTTTCGGGGAATGCACGACATCGGATTCGAGAGACGACGCGTCCCGGTGCGCCAGGTGCCGTCTGAGGCATCGGCGATCGCCCGCAACGGCATCCGCTTCGGCTGGAACCATCGGTCGTTGCGACTGATGATGGTTGGCACTGCCCTGCAGAGTGGGTTCCTGTTTTGGGGCTGGTACGCCTGGCAGCCATATTTTCTCGAGCTGCTAGAGGACGACGCGGTATGGGTGGCCGGAGTTGTGGCGGCCCTGCTCTCTGTCTCGATGATGGTGGGCAACAGCATCGTGGAGGTCGTCACCCGTTGGTGTGGCCGCCGCACCACGCTCCTCCTGTGGGCCGGCGGCATCTTCTCGCTGGGAATGATCGGTGTCGGGGTTGTCGATGCGTTCCTGCCGGCGCTTCTGCTGCTGCTCTTGGCCGGTATCGCCCTAGGGGTGCAGATGCCGGTACGTCAGGCTTACGTGCACGAGATCGTGCCCACAGAACAACGAGCAACGGTTGTGTCCTTCGACTCGATGATCTCGGGCGGCGGCGGTGTGGTGGCACAAGCAAGCCTCGGCGAGTTGGCCGAGCGGCGCGGCTATTCGGCCGGATACATCATCGGCGGAGCTGCCACACTGATCGCCGTTCCGTTGCTGTGGCTGGTACGGCGGCACCAGGACTCCGAAGACTTCTTCGAAGGCACCCACGCCGGACCTGAGAGCGCCTGCGCCATCGAGGGTCTTCCCTCGATCGCATCGGTGGACAGTCAAGTCCCTGCGGAAGTCGGCTAACGCCTTCTTCCGGGCGGGGTGGGCGGCTAATCCGCTACGTCCCAGATTCGTTGGCGCAGCTGTCCAGCAGGTATTCCTGGCATTCGGCCGGCGAGAAATCCCTGGTCAGCCGGGACCTTGCGATCGCGAACAGCTCTTCCTGATCCATTGTGTAGAGCCGGACCGTGCCGTCCCACGAGGCAGTCGCAACCAACCTTCCGTCGTCGCTGGTCGCCAACTCTGCGCCATTGTCGGTGTGGTCGGCAATCGTCCCGATCAGCCGGCCGGTTTCGGAATCGAGCAGCTTCAACCGTCCGTCGAAGTAGAGCACCGCCAGCGTCGTACCGTCGCCCGCAAAGTCGACATCGACGGCGCCGGGATCCTCCAGCCGATCGAAGACCAAGTCGCCCAAATCGGAGTCGAACACCGACACACCGCCCTCCTCCCAGGTAGCAGCGAATTGTTCACCGTCCAGCGAAAAGGCAACCGCGTTCGGCCTGTGCCCTGCGGGGTGCCGAATACGTTCAGTTGCGTAGGACTCCGATGGGACCGCAAGGAGCAGACCCATTTGATCCCCGACAAGCAGGCGATTCCCGTCTCGCGCATAGGCGACAGCGGTGACTTCGCCGTCTGCCGCGATTTCGACCGGCTGTGCCTCGCCACCGATGGCGTGTACCTCAACGGCGGGCCCAACTGCGAACGCGGCCTGGTCGCCGTTCGGTGTCAAGGCTGCGAGAAAGGACGTCGACAGTGAATTGGCAAGGGTGGAGAGTTCTTGTGCCTCCGGCACGTTCCAGGCCCTTCCTGGTCCTCCCGCCCCAACGAGGACCGATCCGTCTCTGCTCAGGGCCGCAGTGGCGTCCGAATCCTCGCCGAAACCCCATGGGAACTGTTCCAAGAGCTTGCCCGTTGCGGTGTCAAACACGTTGAGGGGGTTTCCCCAGCTGACGACTGCGATAGTGGCCCCATCACCCGACATTCCGGTCGCGATTGCGCAGCACTCGTCCACCGACACGGTGGCCACCGCTCGTCCTACCTCATCGGTCAAGTCCCAGACGCGCGTGGTTCCATCCGGCGAGGCGGTGAGAAGTCGCTCTCCGGTCATGAACTCGACGGTCGAGACCTCACTGGCGTGACCCGAAAGCTCCATGATCGTGTTCCCAAACCCCATTTCCCAGATCACTACCGATCCACCCGCCGTACCGGCTGCGACCCTTTCTCCGGCATCGTCGACGGTGAGAGCCGACACTGTGTCGCCGAAGTCCCACCACACCTGGCCGTCGTCTGTCTCAGCATTGAGACCGGCCGCAACAGGCCCGCCGGCCCCGGCCTCTACATTCCCGGAGCTGCTCATGGCGCTGTGAGTGGACCCTAGATCGGCGAAACCGGGGACTCCGATGCGTTCCCCGGTGGTGACATCGAACTTCCCGTTGGGTGTGAGTGCGACGGTTCCATCGGCACTCAGATCGACGCTCTCTTCAATATCCGGAGGTGTTAGCGGGGAAACCAACACCGTCCTGACTGATCCGCCACGATCCCGGATTGTGGCCGGCCCACCGGCCGAGGCGACAGCCAAGGACCCCTTGGCGGGCGTGAACCGCAGCATCTGGACCGCGCTACCGCCGGGTTCGTCCCAACCCCCCACCTGCCGTCCCGATTGCACATCCCAGATCCGTACCGAGCCGGCAGCGTCTCCACTAGCCAGCTCCAGGCCATCACTACTGACCACCACGGCAGTGACCTCCGCATCATGCCGACCGATCTCAGCAATCAACTCACCCGATGCAGCATCAAAGGAGCGAACCAGGCCGGAAACATCACCGGTGACGAGCCACGACCCGCCCGGTGCGGGATACGCGGTGCTGCCGGGCAGAGATAGGACCGTACGATGGGCCGGCAAGGCACGGTGCAACAAGGCTGCGGCGTCCTGACCGACCTCCGGGGCAACTTCAGCCGCTTCGAGCGCAAGCAAGATTGCCAGCTCAGGATCGTGGTCGAGAACACTCACCGCCTCGGAGATGAGAGCGCCGCCGCGCGACACTTGTGCCTCCTGTTGTGCCTGCGAACGTTGGACGAACGCAAACACTGTCAGCGCGGAACCAATCACGCCGGCACCGAGGAGAACCGCAACCAGGATGCGGAGCCGGCGGATCGAACGGCGCTCCAGCTCTGCTTCATGCGCGGCTCGCTTCTCTTCTTGCAGAAGCGCCTCGTCACGCCTTCCGGTCGAGGCGTCGAGGTAGCCGCGTTCCAACGACGACAGCTCGAAATCCGTCCGCGCTGCCCACACTGCGAAGCTCTCCA
>JASJAS010000153.1 GCA_030066875.1 Acidimicrobiia bacterium
AGAAAGGAGCAACCCGAATGACCAACGGATCGTCGGATCGGCCGAGATCCCATTGCCCAACCACCCGACCGCCGTCCATCACGACCGACGTCGCGTTGCCGTAGCGATCGTGGACGAGCGGCGCATAGCTCGGGTCATACAACCGGTCCCGAGTCTTGTAAGCCACCATGAGCACATCCCAGACCGGCAGCAACCTGACACCTTGCAGGGCCTCCATTGCATTGCCTTCGGCTTCGAGATCGACGCCATCGATCGCATCCAGGGTTTCGGCCTTGGTCCACCCCGTCCACCATTTGACGTCGCCGTACTCGACCGGTCCATAGGCGGCGACATATCGCTCCACCAACCATCGTCGGGCTGTCGCCTCGTCGATGGACTCGGGATCACAGTCGGGAAGCCAATCGCTCCAGAGTGCATAGATGAAACGGTCCGATCTCCAAGACCCCGTCGTCGTCGCTCGCACGATGCGAAACTCTGCGGCTGCCATACCCAGGAAGACGTTGAACAGCTCGCCCAGTTCGCGCTCGGGGTCGATGGCCCGGCGAATCTCGACTGCGGGTGAAGGACCGTCGGCGAGGACCGCTTCTAGACCCGCCACCAGTTCGTCGTACCTGTCCTCGATCCGCTTCCGGTAGGGATTGGTCTTGCGGGTGAGCGACCGGGTCGCCGCCGCCGCAGTCTCGAGAAGGTTCACCGGGAAGGTGTGCACCGAGTACCGCATGGCACGAATCTTGACCAGTTGACGCCGTCCAATAGCGTCGGTGAACTCATCGATAGTGAAGTCAGGCTTGCGAGCCAACGCCGAAAGGAAACAAGTAGGGGCGGTTCCGTACACCCCTACCGACTGGTCAACCACCCTCAGCAGTTCGCCCTGTCCGGCCATGTCGTTTCGGATACTCGCAGAATTGGCCGGAGGATGGGAATGCTGGCAAGCGACCTGGGGTGTAGGAAGACGACGATGGGGCCTCCGCCGTAGACGCGCCGATTGCGGGCGGCAGCTCATTGCGCGGTGTCACAGCTGCGGGCGAGGTAGCGTTCGGGTACGGCAACCGGCCTGCCAGAGCTGAGGAGGGAGCGACGTGATCGAACTGAGGAATCCGGGTGCCCAGGTATACGTTCCCGACGGTATCGACCCGGTGGCCGCCGTCCGGCGCACCACACATCTCGCGGTCGGCGCGCACCAAGACGACATCCCGATCATGGCTCACGACGGCATTCAGCAATGCTTCGGCCGGCCGGATCAATGGTTCCTCGGCATAACCGTCACCGACGGTGCAGGTAGTCCCCGCTCCGATCTGTACGGGAACTACACGGACTCTCAGATGCGGGAAGTACGCAGCGATGAAGAGAAGAAAGCCGCCTTCGTAGGCGAGTACAGCGCAGCTGTGCTGCTCGACTACCCCAGCACGGCTGCAAAGGACGGATCGAGCACCGCGATCGTCGATGAAATAGCCCGCATCATCAGCGAGGCCCGGCCTGACGTGATCTACACCCACAACCTGGCCGACAAGCATGACACCCACGTAGCGGTAGCGCTACGCACTATCGCCGCCATCCGCAAGCTGCCGCACAACACCCGTCCCCAGGCCGTGTACGGCTGTGAAGTGTGGCGTGATCTCGACTGGATGGCCGATGCCGACAAGGTCGCCTTCGATGTCTCCGCTCACGCCAACCTCTCAGCGGCGTTGATGGGTGTCTACGACTCCCAAATCAGCGGCGGCAAGCGCTACGACCTGGCAACCGAGGGACGCCGCCTCGCCCATGCCACGTTCTCCGAGAGCCACAGCGTCGACCAAGCCAAAGCCTTGATCTACGCCATGGATCTCACGCCGTTGGTCACCGAAGGAACCGACCCGGCGACCTTCGTTGCGGATCACATCTGGCGGATGGAGGAAGAGATCTCCGACCGCATCGCTCGCCTAGCTGGGAATCAGACACAAGCATGAGTGCCCGCAACGTCGCTGAGATCCTGCTCCCGGCCTTCGCCGGTACATCTCCACCGGCGGAAGTTCTCGAGCGCGTCAGAGCCAATCCCCCGGCCGGATTCACGCTGTTCTCGTTGGACAACGTCCGCTCCGTCGATCAAGTAGCGGAGTTGACGGCAACCCTGCAGGAGGCCAATTCGTCGGATCTGCCATTGCTGATTGCTTCTGACCAAGAAGGTGGTCAGCTAATCGCCCTCCGCGGGACTACGGACTTTCCCGGGAACATGGCCCTCGGCGCCGCCGACGACCCGGAGCTGACCGAGCGGGTTGGCCGCGCCACGGGTACGGAGATGCTGGCGATGGGGGTCAACCTCAACTACGCCCCGATTGCCGACCTGAACACCAACCCGGCCAACCCGAGTCTGGGAATCCGTGCGTTTGGTGATGATCCCAACATGGTCGCAACTCACGTCGCCGCGCTCGTACGCGGACTGCGGTCGGCGGGAGTACTGGCCACTCTGAAACACTTTCCCGGCAAAGGTGGCGCCCAGGTCGACAGTCACTTCGGTCTCCCGGTCATCGAGCACAGCCGCGAAAGGCTCGATGAGATGGAGCTGGTCCCGTTTCGGGCTGGCCTGGAAGCCGGCGCCGATCTGGTGATGACCGGCCATTTCGCCATACCCGGCCTCACTGAGCGCGCCGACATGGCGTCGACCCTGTCCAAGGCGGTGCTCACAGGCTTGCTTCGGGAGGACCTCGGGTTCGGCGGCGCAGTAGTCACTGATGCCTTCGACATGGGAGCCATCGCCCAGGGAGCCGGCCAAGTTATCGACGCCATCGCCGCCATCAGGGCAGGGGTCGACCTCATGCTGCTCAAGGGCGAGGCCCAGGATCGGTTGGAGCAGGGACTCGCACTGGCGAATCATCGCGGGATCATCTCAGACGCACGGCTCGACGATGCCATCGCCCGCACTCGCGCCCTGCGACGGCGGGCGGCCGTTGCTGAAAGACCGGGCCTGGACATAGTCGGATCACCGGAGCACCAACACTTGGCCGCCGAAGCGGCGCAGCAGTCAATCACATTGGTGATGGACCGCAAGGGCCTGCTGCCGCTCCGGCCCGAGTCGACGGCCCGCATTGCCGCCGTCATGCCCGAGCCCAAGGATCTCACGCCGGCCGACACATCCTCCCTGGTGGAGCCCGGCCTCGCAGCCGCGCTGCGCCACCATCATGCCGATGTCGACGAATACCTCGTCGGCCACCCGCCCACCGACAACGAGATCAGCTCGCTGTATGACAAAGCTGTCGAGTACGACCTCGTCGTGTTGGGAACGATCTCGGCATCCCTCGACCCCCAGCAAGCCGCGCTGGCCGAAATGATGCTGAAGACCGGCGTGCCCGTGATTGCCCTCGCGTTGCGCACCCCTTACGACGTGACGGCCTATCCCGCGGTCGATACATATGTGTGCACTTACGGTCTGCGGCAGCCCTCGTTGGATGCGGCCGCCGCTGCAATCTTTGGGGAAGCCCCATTTGCCGGTCGCCTTCCGGTTGCGGTGTCCAACGATTTCCCCATCGGGCACGGGCTCACCGGAGGCACATCATGACCATGCGTTCTGAGATCGGCGAACAGCCCGACGTTTTCCGCACCGCCCTGGCGGACAACCACGAGACGATGACGCGCGTCGCCAACGAGCTAGGCGACACCGCGTTCAACTACGCCCTGATCGCCGCCCGGGGGACATCGGACAACGCCGCCCGCTACGCCAAGTATCTCTGGGCAGCCCACAACCGGATTCCCGTGGCCTTGGCTGCACCCTCGTTGTTCACCAGCTACCAGCGGCCACCCAGCCTCGGAGGAGCCCTGGTCGTCGGCATATCACAGTCCGGCGAATCGCCCGATCTCGTAGCCGTGGTCACCGAGGGCCGCAAACAGGGCAGGCCGACCCTGGTAATCACCAACGAGCCAGACTCCCCAATGGCCCGACAGGCAGACCTGGTGATCGATATCGCGGCGGGACAGGAACTGGCGGTAGCAGCGACGAAGTCGTACACCGCGCAGCTCCTGGCGGTAGCAATGTTGTCGGCAGCTCTCGACCCGGAGCACGGCCAGGCTGAATTGGGCGAGCTGCCCTCGTACGCCGATGAGGTATTGCAACAGGAGGACGGTATTGCAGCGATCGCAGCAGACTTCGCCGATATGCGTGCCTGTGCGGTCCTCGGTCGCGGTTACAACCACTCCACTGCATTCGAATGGGCGCTCAAGCTTCAGGAGGTGACCTACGCACTGGCCCATCCCTACTCCACTGCGGACTTCCGTCATGGACCGATCGCGGTGGTGGAGCCCGGTTTCCCGCTGTTTGCGGTTGCTCCTGACGGCCCGCTGTTCGACGACATGCTCGAACTGTTGGTCGAGATGGCCGGCCGCCATTCCCGCACGGTCGCTGTCAGCAATCGACCGGAATTGGTCGAAGCGGCTCGACACGGCATCCGGCTCCCCGAAGCGATGCCGGAATGGATGAGCCCGATGATCGCCATCATCGCCGCCCAGCTGTTCACGTATCACCTCGGCCTCGTGAAAGGCCTCGACACCGATCAGCCGCGTGGACTATCGAAGGTCACCCGCACTGTTTGATCAATGAACAATCACGAAACACCCCTTACAGGGGAAACGTTGCGGACTACGGTCGTCGTTGCGTCTGAAGCAACCAAGACGCGGGGTGAAGACTATGGACCTGATCAAACGATACAAGTGGCCGATCATGGGGCTGGGAGCGGCAGCGCTCATCGTCGCCTTTCTGCTGTTCCGGCCCGACAAGCTGTTCATCGACGACGTGGTCGACGAGTCGCTGGCGGACGCCTTTCCGGTCGCCACCGAAGCCACCGAGACCACAACCACAACCACGACCACCACGTCCCCACCGCCGACCACAGCCGCACAGGGCGACGATGAACCGCCGACGACGACTTCCACGACCACCACAACAACCACTACCACAGCTCCCCCCGGCCCGGTAGCTCGCGGCACCGGTGCGTTCTATGGGATCGATCACAGGGCGTCGGGGACGGCGACCGTATACGAGCAAACCGGCGACTACGTGCTCCGCTTCGAAGACGACACCGACATCCAGAACGGCCCCGACCTGTGGGTATGGGTGCTCGAGTCTGATAACTACGACGGCGGAGACCCGGGTGCATTCATCGAGCTGGGCAAGATCAAGGGCAACGTCGGCGGACAGAACTACGCCCTTCCCACCGAGTTTGACCCCGCCGTGCACCAGTTCGTGCTCATCTGGTGCAAGCGATTCTCGGTTCCGTTCGCCGCGGCTCCGCTGACCGGCTGAGTGCGAAAGCCACGCTGCGAGAATGGGAAGCCGTGGCAACAAGACTCGAAGGCGCTCCCAATTTCCGTGACCTCGGTGGATGCGAGGCACGAGACGGCTATGTGGTCCGCCGCGGCCTCGTGTTCCGCTCGGGTCACTTCGCCAACCTGACCGACGACGATCTGGTCGCCTTTGCGAACCTCGGCATCAAAACGGTCATCGACTTCCGGCCGCTCTACGAGCAAGACATGTCGGGCCACAACCGGCTTCCGGAGGGGATCGAATACGTTCCGATACCGATCGGTGATCCGGCAATGGCGCCTGAAGTGAAACGGGCGTTGATCGACGGCGACTTCTCATCGCTTCCGGATCTGCGGGATGCCAACCGACGGCTCATCAGGGAATTCGCCACCCAACTCGGCGAGGCGCTGCGGCTGATCGCTGCACCGGAAAGGCTCCCGCTGGCGTTTCACTGCATCGGGGGCAAGGACCGCACCGGCATGGCCGCCGCTCTGTTGCTGACGCTACTCGGCGTACCGTGGGAGACGGTGAAGGCCGACTACATGCGGACCAACGGTCGAATGGGCGGTGCCGGTGGTGTCGACGCCTTCATTGCAAAGCTCGCCGCCGAACGAGAATGGGATCCGATCTCGGAAGAAGACCTCGCCGGACTCCGCAAGTTCTTCGTTCTCGAGGAGGAATACATCGAGGCCGCCTGGGACGAAATCGAACGTGTCGCCGGGTCATTCTGCGGATATGTGCATCGCTATCTCGGAATAACGGATTCCATGATCGAAACCATGCGGGCGACGCTGCTCGAAACCCCCTGAGCTTCGCAGCGGACGGACCCAACCCCCGTTCTTGCGGATCTGGGCGGTGCCTAAGGCCGTGGAAATCCGCAAGAACCAACAAACGAGAATGGCCTAGGACATGATCCAGCCGCCGTCGACGTTGAGGGTTTGGCCGGTGACGAAGGAGGATTCGGGACCGGCGAGGAAGGAAACAACGGCAGCCAGTTCCTCGAGGGTGCCGCGCCGCTTTAGTGCCTGTGATTCGAGGATGCGGGTTTCATACGCTTCCAGATCGGGGTGCTGGGCACGCTCGGCTGCGGTGGGAAACGCCCCGGGAGCAACCGCATTGACTCGAATCTCGTGTTCGCCGAGTTCCGTCGCCAGCGCCCTGGTCAGCGACACGATCGCCCCCTTCGTTGCGACATATGGCGACATTTCGGACCAACCCCCGTGCCAGGTGATCGAGGCGATGTTGACGATGCTCCCACCACCGACAGACATCATCGAGCGAGCAGCATGTTGCGCACAAAGGAAATAGGCCCGCTGATTGACCCGAATCGTGTCATCGAGCTCGGCGATCGTCACGTCGACAAATCGGCCCGATGGGAAGACCGCCGCGTTGTTGACCAGCACCCGCGCCGGCCCCAGCTCGCGCTCGGCAGCCGCGAAGGCGGCCGTGATGTCGCTCTCGTCACGCAGATCACAGCGGACGGCAATCGCCCTGCCACCGGCTGGGGCGACCATGGCAACGGTTTCCTCGGCGGCTGCATCGTCGATGTCGACTACAGCCAGATCGTGCCCGTCGGCGGCGAGCCGCAGCGCTACCCCGCGACCGATCGCCCCACCTGCTCCGGTGACCAGCGCCGTCAATGTGACTCCCTCTTTACCTCGGAACCGCTCGACCCGACCAGGAAATCGAAATCGGCACCGAGATCTGCTTGTTGGACATGGTCGATGTAGAGCCGCGCGTAGCCCCGGTGATACTCATCGGGTTCGGGCTGCCAGCTGCGGCGGCGCGCCTCCATCTCTTCCTCGTCCACATCGAGATGGAGCAACCGCTGTTCAACATCCAGGGTGATCAGGTCGCCGTTTTCGACGAGGGCCAACGGGCCTCCCGCAGCGGCCTCGGGAGCAACATGCAGCACGACGGTGCCATAGGCAGTACCACTCATCCGAGCATCCGAGACGCGCACCATATCGGTGATTCCCCGCTCCAACAGCTTCTTCGGAAGCGGCATGTTGCCCACCTCAGGCATGCCCGGGTAGCCCCGAGGACCGCATCCCTTGAGCACCAGAACCGAATCAGCATCGACCTCCAGAGCGGGGTCGTCGATGCGCGCCGCGAAGTCTTCGATGCTTTCGAATACGACCGCCCGGCCGGTGTGCTGCAGTAGGCCCCGGGTTGCCGCTGCCGGTTTGATGATGGCGCCGGAGGGCGCCAGATTCCCGTGCAACACCGCAATGCCGGCGTCTTCCCGCAACGGAGCGTCGATCGGCCGGATGGCCTTGTCACCGACTCGTTGCGCGTCGGCGATCTGCTCACCGATTGCTGCGCCCGAAACGGTGGGCGCGTCTCGGTCTATCAGGTCGCCCAACTCCCGCATCACGGCGGGTAGACCGCCGGCAGCGTAGAAGTCTTCCATCAGATACTCGCCCGCCGGCATCAAATCGACCAAAAGAGGAACCTCGCGGCCAAGCCGGTCCCAGTCGCCGAGGGAGAAGTCGAGTCCGAGTCGGCCCGCGATTGCAAGCAGATGTACCACGGCGTTCGTGGATCCACCGATCGCGGCACACACCCGAACCGCGTTGGCAAAGGCGGCCTCTCCAAGAATCCGCGACGGTCGTATATCCTCGCGCACCAGTTCGACGATGCGTCGGCCGGTTAGATGAGCCAAGACGTTACGGCGCGAGTCGACCGCCGGGATGGCTGCATTCTGCGGAAGGGTGATGCCCATCGCCTCGACCAGGCACGCCATGGTGGAAGCGGTTCCCATTGTGTTGCAGAATCCCTTGCTCCGCGACATGCACTCCTCGGCGGCAAGGAAATCCTCCTTGC
>JASJAS010000031.1 GCA_030066875.1 Acidimicrobiia bacterium
GTCGCGGCGTACGTCATCCAACTCGGGGATGTTGAGTTGTACCGAACACGAGCTGCAGGACGCCGGGTCGTGGGTCGAGTTCGCGCCGGCGCAGTCATCGGTGACATCGCCATGTTCCAGGGACATCCCTACATCTCGTCTGCCAAGGCGGTAACCCGGGTGAGAGCGTTCCGCCTGGAGCGAAGTCGCTTGCTTCCGCTGTTGATCGAGCATCCGGTGATCGCGATGCGGTGGCTGGTCGCCGGGCTCAGCCAACTCGCAGCCACCCAACAACGCGTCATCAGGCTGATGCATCGAACTGTTCGAGAACAGGTGGCCGAGGTTCTGTTGGACGAGGCCGACGACTACGGCGAGGTGCACCTGAGTCAGAGCAGCCTGGCGGATCTCCTCGGTGCCAGTCGCCAGTCGGTGAATGAGGCGCTTGCTGGGCTGCGAGAGGCGGAGATGATCGAAACGGGCTATCGGGTGATTCGAGTACTCGATGCCGCTGCCTTGGCGGGCGTCTCGGGACGCGCTCCAGTCGGCTAACGGGCGGCGACCCTTCCGGTCGTCGCGGCTATCAGCCAGCCGCCAACCGCACCGAGCGTTGCGAAGACCAGTGACTCCATGAGGGCGCCCCCTCGAGGCAGCAGGCTAGGGCCCTGGAGAAGGTCAAGGGCGGCGAGCACCAGGGTAGCGGTGGCCGCGATCGAGGCACCGACCACTGCGGCAACCGCAGCGGAACCGGCGCGGCTGCGCCGCAAGACTGGGGCGACGCCGGCGATCAGGATCGGTGCCAGGTGGTAGGTGGCGGTGGGACGGATCGCGGCGGCGAGCGCCCAGACAGCGGTCAGGCTGAACGCGGCGAGCAGGAAGTCTGGGAAGGTTGAATCGCTTGAATGGGTGGTCACCTGATACCAAACCCTCTACGGAGGAGAGGTTGCATCCATTGTCGGTTCTCCGACAGTTGAGAAACGGCGAGTAGCTAGTGCCCGTTGACGGAACCAGACAGTAACGAGGTAGACGGAATGACTAGCAAGCTGGCGATTCTGGGTCTCGGCGTGGCCCTGATTGCATCCGCGTGTGGCAACGGGGCGACCGACGCCGAGGACGCTTCGGGGAGCGAGGTCGTTGTCGAGGACACACCAACATCCACCACTGCACCGGCGGCACCGTCCACCACTGAAGCCGCGGACGAGGGACCGCAGCCAGCGGTCTCCGTGCTCCCGGAGGGTCCCTCGGCGTTGCGCGTGAACAGCGCTGATGAGTTCCCGCCGCCGCTGGTGGACCCGGAGTTGATCGTTCCCGGTGGCCCGCCGCCCGATGGGATACCGCCCATCGAGGATCCGGTCTTCCTCGATGTGGTTGACGCGCTAGAGCGTTTCGACGCGGCAGAAGCAGTGGTCGCCCTCGAGGTAGATGGCGATGCGAGAGCCTACCCGGTGCAAGTGATGATCTGGCACGAGATCGTCAACGACACGGTTGGAGGGATCCCGGTATCGATCACATACTGCCCTTTGTGCAATTCAGCGGTGACCTACCGCCGCGAGATTCGGGGCGTCGAAACCACCTTTGGTACATCCGGGAGGCTCTTCTCTTCGGCGCTGGTGATGTATGACCGGGCGACGGAAACCCTGTGGACGCACTTCGACGGGAAGGCCGTTGTCGGCCTCCTAGCCGGAGAAGAGCTGGAATCGCTTCCATCACCGCTGATGGCCTGGGGTGACTTTGCCGCAACCTATCCGACAGGCCGGGTACTCGACCCGGACGCAACGGGCCACAGCCGGGATTACGGCCGCAACCCCTATGCCGGATACGACGACGAGACCACGGAGCCGTTCTTGTTCAGAGGAGTGGTCGATCCGCGGGCGGCGTCGAAACTGCGTGTCGTCGGTGTCGCCGTCGACGACCAGGCGACGGCCTTTGCGCTGGATCTCGTTGCCGGTGGTGATGCCAATGCCACAAATGCCGTAGTAGGGGAGACTGACATTGTGATCTTCTGGAAGGCGGGCCAGGCCACGGCGTTGGAGTCCCGCGAGATCGAAGGTGGACGCGATGTTGGCTCGGTGGCGGTCTTTTTGCCCGTCGTGGACGGAGAGAATCTGGTGTTTGCCGCGGAGGGAGGCGGGTTTGTCGACGAGCAAACCGGTTCGGTGTGGAACCTTGCGGGCGAGGCTGTAGAAGGCCAGTTTGCCGGCGCACGCCTACAGCAGATACCCCATCTCGACACGTTCTGGTTTGCATGGGCGACGTACCAACCCGGGACAGAGCTGATCGAACCCGCAGAGTGATCACATCGCAGCCCGCGAGCGTCGGCAGAGAGGTGCCGCCCGCCACCGCCTAGCCCTCCGCCTCGTGCGAGATTCGCACAGGGGACTTTCCTCTGTAGATTGAGCCGGAGCGAATGAATCGAGGCTGTGATGGCAGATACCGGGCCGGCTATCGATGTGAAGGGCATCTCCTACAGCTACGGCGAAACCCTCGCCGTCGACAAGGTCTCATTCGCAGTGGCGCCGGGAGAAATCTTCGGCTTGCTCGGCCCCAACGGAGCCGGCAAGTCCACAACCGTAAAGATGCTCACCGGACAGCTACGGCCATCGCACGGATCCATTCGAGTACTCGGAATGGACACGGCAGAGGACCTCGCAGCAATACAGGCCAGGATCGGGGTTTGTTTCGAGGAGAAGAACCTGTACACGGCAATGAGCGGAGTCGAGAATCTCAGGTTCTTTGCCAGTCTCTTCGGGATCAAGGATCTTGACACAGATGGTCTGCTGGAACGCGTCGACCTGGCGTCTCGCGGCTCTGATCGTGTCGCCGGCTACTCCAAGGGTATGCGCCAACGATTAATGATGGCACGGGCGCTGATCAACCAGCCGGACGTGCTCTTTCTGGACGAACCGACCGATGGTCTCGATCCGGTCTCAGCCCGGACGATCCAGGGCCTCATCCGCCAGGAAGCCGAGCGAGGGGCAGCCGTCGTCCTCACGACCCACGATATGTATGAGGCAGACACGCTGTCTGATCGGGTGGCCTTCATCAATCAAGGAGCCATCCTTGCGCTGGATGCGCCGGAGACTCTCAAGCTGCGTCACGGGCAGCGCAGTGTGCGGATCCGGGCACGGCGGGGTGCCGATGAGATCGAGGAGCTGGTGATCCCGTTGGAGGAAGTCGACGCGGCCGACGCGGTGCAACGGGCGGTTACCGAACTAGACCTTCTCACCATTCACACCGAGGAAGCAACACTCGAAGATGTGTTTGTCGCGTACGCCGGGAGAGGTCTCAACGCATGAATCGGGGCGTCATCGCCGCCATCTTCCGCAAAGACCTCGTTGCGTTCAGTCGGGATCGTTTCTACGTGTTCATCACAATCCTCGGCCTAGTGGCATTCGTGGCCATGTACTGGCTGCTGCCGAGCAACGTGGACGAGACGATACGACTTGGTGTGTATCAATCCGGCCTCGAGGACGTGCTCGCTCCGGTCACTAGCGCAAACACTGCGGCCCTCGAGGTGACATCGTTCGGAGCCCCAGAGGAGTTGACGGCAGCTGTATCCGAGGGCACGGGTGGGATCATCGCGGGGATCTCGTTTCCTCCCGACTTCGCCGATTCGGTCGTGGCGGGTGACGGCGTTGTCGAGTTACTGGTACCCGCAGACGTTCCGCCGGAGTACCTACCCCTGATGGAAGGACTAGCGTCGCAAGTGGCGTACTTCGCCGCGGGTGAGCGTCCTCCAGTCGATGTGGCGACCCGCACGGTCGTGCTTGGAGTAGACCGGGTCGGAGACCAGGTTTCGCTTCAGGAACAGATGCGCCCGCTGCTGGCATTCTTCGTCCTGTTGATGGAGACCTTTGCCCTTGCGTCGCTCGTGTCTACGGAGGTCCAGCTGCGCACCGTCACGGCCGTGCTCGTTACCCCGGCCCGCCCCAGAGACTTCCTCGCAGCCAAGGCGCTGCTCGGCACGTTTCTGGCACTGATCGAGGTCGTCTTGCTGATGGCGCTGATCAGAGGCTTTGTCGGCGACGTGCCCGTGCTCGTGGTAGCGCTTGTGTTGGGGTCGGTGCTGGTGACTGGAGTCGGTCTGCTGGCCGGAGCTTCTGGCAGGGACTTCATGGGGGTCATGTTCCTCAGTCTTGCGTTGATGATCCCGCTGATGATTCCGGCGTTTGGAGCGCTCTTCCCGGGTACTGCGGCTACCTGGGTCAAGATCCTTCCCACATATGGGCTGGTCGAGGCGATCGTCGGAGTAACCACTCGTGGAGAATCGTGGGCGGAACTCGGCCCCGTGCTCGTTGGATTGGGGCTGTGGTGTGTTGCGCTGCTCGCGCTCGGCACCGGGATTCTGCGAAGGAGGGTTGAGACACTATGAGTTTCGGTCGCGCCTGGAAGATCGCAGCTCGCGAGCTGCGACTGGGACCCCGCTCACCTGTCTTCATCTGGGTACTACTGCTCCCGCTCGCGATGAGCTTCCTCATCTCAGCGGTCTTTGGGGGGCTTCTGGACCCCGATCCCAGGCTTGGCATCGTCGATCTGGGGTCCTCGGAAGTCACCGTCGCCGCACGAGAACTCGAAGGCATCTCGGTGAGCCTCGTGAGCGATGCGGAAACACTGCGAGACCAAGTTGAAGCTCACGATCTGGATGCCGGCTTTGTGCTGGCAGCCGGGTTTGATGAAGCGGTGCGGTCGGGTGATGAACCGGAGCTGGACTTCTACATCTCCGGCGAGAGCCTGGCCTCGAGCAGAGCGATCCTGGCGGTAACGACAACGGACCTTGTCCGCGGCGTAGGGGGTCAGGATCCTCCAGTCTCCGTCGCGGTGACTCCGATCGGTGACGAGGACTTCGTTCCGATTGGCGACCGTTTGCTTCCAATCGTGGTGTACTACGCGGTGGTCATGGCCGCACTGTTCCTTCCTGCTTCATCGATTCTGGATGAGCGGGAGAAGCACACGCTCGATGCGGTGCTGGTCACCCCCACGACGATGAGGGAGGTGTTGGTCGGCAAGGGGATCCTCGGCGTTCTCATGGGGGTGGCGCTCGGCGTGGTGAGCCTGGCATTGAATCAAGCGATGGGGGAGCGACCTCTCGAGGTGGTGCTGTTCCTGCTGGTCGGCTCGATAATGATGGCCGAGTTGGGGCTGATTCTCGGATCTCTCGTCAAGGACGCAAACTCGCTCTACACCGCGATCAAGGCGGGCGGTGTCTTCATTGCTCTGCCCGTCATATTCATCATCTGGCCGACGTTGCCTCAATGGATCTCGAAGCTCGCCCCGACCTACTACTTCCTCCAGCCGGTCTACGACATCGCGGTCAACGGGATGGCGCTAAGCGACTTCTGGCTCGAGTTTGCCGTTGCCTGTCTGATCTCCTTGGCGCTTGCACCCATCCTGCTGGCTGTCGGCCGCCGCGCCGAAATCCACCTGGCCTGGGCCGCCTAGCCTAGGATATTGTCACTGTGACAATATCTCCGAGGCGCCTCATGTGTGATTGGTGTGGGGGAGAGTTCGCTGCACCGCGCGGACCAGGGCGCCCTCCCCGCTACTGCAGGCGCAGCCACCGCCAACGCGCATACGAGGCGCGTCGTTTGGCCGGAGAGCGAGGAATCGGCCCTGATGAGGTGCTGTTGTCGCGCCGCACTTGGGAGCGACTGCGGGACGCGTTGTTTCAGCTCGAGGCGGCCTCGGAGGACGTGGCGATGGACCTCATGGCGGGGCGCCCCACCAAGGCAGAGTACGTCGGGGCGCTGGGGCACCTCAGCGCGGCAGTCAGGGATCTCCAGGAGATCGCAGTAGAGCCGATAGCGCTCGGCGACGACTGAATCACGTCAAGTCGGCGCGTACGTACCACCGGACGCGTAGGAGGCGCATGGCAAGCCGAATCAGGGCAGGTAGGTACGGCCAGGCTTCGGTCCGGGTTACGAGTCTTGCATTCGACAGCGGGACCCGTGTGCCCCGTCTATCGATAACGAAGGCGCCGCTGGCCATCACGTTGCGAACCCAGTCGGCATCGGGTCCGTATGTCGGAGTCAACACAAAGCCGTCACCTGTGGAGAACGCGGCTAACAGTGTTGTGTAGCGGGCCCCCGTCCTCCGTCCCACGTGGTGGAGGACCACAAATGGGGACGAGCGTCGCGGGAGCAACCCGAGAACGCGGTTCGTCAACAGACGGTTGGTTTGTGCCAGCCAGCGGGGGAGCACCATGGGGTGAGCCTAGGAATCCGGATGCGCCTTCATCCAGTCCCCGAAACCCGGCTCTGTCTCGCCAGGTTCGAGAGGCCGCATCCGGAGGTCGATTGCAGTCCAGATCGTCTTCGAGAACGGGTAGAACAGGATGGGGAAGACGGCGGCAACCAGCGTGATGCTGGTCACAAGGGGAGCAAGCGGGAGATCCGGGTAGGTGAGTACTCCTCCGAAGACTCCGACCACAAGGACAACGACGATGCTCACGACGGTGTTGATGCCGAGAGCTCCCGTGAGATGCCCGTCGATCCGTTCGAATCTGAGGTTGCAGCGGGGGCAGCGCTCCAGCATGGTGAACCACTTGCGGAAGATACGGCGCTGGCCGCACACGGCGCAACGCTTAGTGAACCCACGCCACAGCAGCCGGTTGAGGATCACAACAAATAGCGACCCGACCTAGATGGTGAACTTGCCGTGACGGAGCCGCTCGGCCTCCATCAGTTCCAGCTCCCGAGCCCCCGAGATCACGACGGCGGGATCGGGGGCGAAATCGAGATCCGGATTCCGGTTCTTGTACGGCACAGAATTCAGAATCACCTTGATGGCGTTGATCCGGGCTTTCTGTTTGTCCTCGGACCGGATGATGGTCCATGGCGCGTCCACGGTCGAGGTCCTCTTGAGCATCCTGTACTTCATCTCGGTGAATTCGTCCCAGTGGTCCTGGGCCTGCACGTCGACTTCGCTCAGCTTCCATTGCCTCAGCGGATCGGCGACGCGGCGCTTGAAGCGCCGCGCTTGCTCTTCCTTGGTAACGCTGAAGTAGAGCTTGATGAGAATGGTGTCCTGTCGAACGAGATCCTTCTCGAATCCGACCACCCCGCGGAGGAACGCCTTGTATTCCTGCTCGGTGCAAAACCCGAACACAGGTTCGACCATTGCCCGGTTGTACCAAGATCTGTCAAACAGGACGATTTCGCCGCCGGTGGGGAAGTGCCGGATGTACTTCTGGAAGTACCACTGATGACGCTGCTCTTCGGTGGGCTTGCCCAGGGCCACAACCCGGTAGTGCTTCTCGTTCATGTACCGAGTGACCCGACGGATGGTGCCGCCCTTACCCGCGGCATCGCGTCCTTCGAAGAGCACGATCATGCGGGTGTTGGTCTCCTCGAGGTAGTCCTGCAGCTTGAGCAGTTCGACCTGATACGGCTTGAGGGCTGCATCCTTCTTGCCGGACTTCTTGGCCTTGCCCAGCTTTGTTTCCAGTTCGGCAACCCGGGCGCGCAGCATCTCGAGCTCGGACGGTTCCGACTCTTCTACATCGGGCACTGCCCTTATCTGGCGGTCGTTTGTTGACATGTGAGGCTCCCGGGGAAATGCTGCTGCGGGCAGGTTAAACCTAGGCGTCAGCCAAAGAAAACGTCACAGTGACGTATATCGCCGAGGGTCAACGGGGAGGGGATTCGCACGCATTCACTGTTGCATGCGATCGATGCGGCCGCCCGGGCCGATCTGAGCCGGTAGAGAGCCCAGCAGCAGGAAGTCGCCGGCCGACGAGGAACCCAAGCAAGACGAACCCGACGAAGTAGTCCCACGGACTGGGAGCGCCGATCACGAGAATCAACGTCGCAATAGGAGGCAGCATCTCAGCAACAGATCGACGACGCCGATCACGCACGGCCGATGATGCCCGCACCAGCCCTGCCTCGGGTTTGCCCAGCAAGGCGATGCGTAGCCGGGCTCTAGTGTGGGGTGAAGCGCGACTCGAGCCAAGTCGTTGCTTGGTCGAGAGTGCCCATAATCCACGTTATGTATAGTTCTAGTATGTGTTGAGGGTTGCAGAATCCCCCAGTCGAAAGCTCGAAGCCGATGCGGTCGCAGCCAGCAAGCGGTTGGCAAGAGGGAGGCCCGACGGGCTACGTGTGGCCGAGATCCAGATCGGCCGACAGCGCCGTCGTACTGGTTCTCCCCGGATAGCTGATCCATCGCATGACGGCGTTCAATTCTGCAACCACGTCCTCGGCGCCTACCACATGGCTCTCTCCAACATGTAGGTCCCCGGCCGTGTGGGCATCCGCAATCAGCGTCAAGTCATAGCCTCGATCGAGTGCGCCATAGGCGGTTGCTCGCACGCACCAGTTTGTCTGGGTGCCTGCCAAGAGGATGTGCGTCGCTCCGAGTGTTGTCAGGAGATCGTCCAGAGCGGTGCCTTCAAATGAGGAGTTGAAATGCTTGTGGATGATCGGTTCATCTGGCGTTGGGTTCAGCTCTGGAACGATTTGCCATGCAGGGCTGCCGTGTGGCAGTTCCTCGTCCGAGTGCTGTACCCAGACGATCGGCACATTGGCGGTGCGGGCTCGGTTGACGACATCGACCAGATTGGTGATGACCTGTTCGACGTTCCATGCGTCGGCGACGACTCCCACCTGTACGTCTACGACCAGAAGAACCAGCCGGTTGCCTTGCCGAATTGTGGCCACGTTGCTCCTCGTATCGGACGGATACGATACCGGGGCGAGCGATGCAACGGGGAAGGAGCCAAGGCTGCGAATACTCAACCGGTACGCACAGCGCTACCTCGTGCGCGCCACTCCCCTACCCGTTGTAGATATGCCCGGACCAGATCCCGGGGTCTCGGCCGATTGGGCCATTGCCGAATCTGCGGTACCCGGTGCCTACCACCTGCACGCGACGGCTCAATCAGAAAGCCTGCGGATAGTTGATGGCAAAGTCGCAATGGACCATGGCAGACAGTCTGCGGAGAGCGTTCGTGGCGATTGGAGACTCGAGGCAATTGCCGACGGGGCCCCATATGTGCGCATCCTCGACGCAGCCGACCCAAGCCGCGCATTGCTAGTCCGCAGGGATGAGCTTGGGTCAACCGGTGCCCTCGAGTTGGCCCTAGAGGTTGTCGAGGCAGACGACGCAGCTGCCATGTGGCGAATCGATGAGGAGTGCGTGGCGGACGCTCGGTCGATCCATCTCCGCTATGTGGCGCCGCGAGGCATCGCCCTCTTCTACAACGAGGTAGAGCCCGTCGACGCGCCGCCGGGGACCTATTTCTGCACGTCCGGATTCGGCTCCGATTCCGGCGGCCCGGGCCCGTCGGGCTACGGCGGCGTGCAGCGTCTCATGGATGGATCGTGGATGGTCATCTTTTCGGTGTGGCACCGGATGGCCGATGAGGCTACCCCCGTCGCCGATGCGCTGGCGACCGCAGTCGCCGTTGGTGAAGACGCCTATGGAACGGCGTTCAGTGGCGAGGGTTCCGGGAGCTCGATACGTATGCCAATCGATTTGACTGTTGGCGCGGAGGAACCGATTCGCTTTGTCGTTACCGCAGAATCGCTTGCAGACGACACAGTGCTTTCGGCATACGTATTGCGCGGCGGTGGCTCCTGGATCAGCCTTGGCGCCATTTTGCGAGCTCGAACGGGCGGACGCCTGATGAGTGGTCTCTATGGGTTCGTCGAGGACTTTGCCCGCACCGGGAATCTCCCAGGCGTGCCTCCCACCGAGCGCTCTCCGTATCAGGCGAGATCTGCGCAGTTCAGCAACCCGTGGGTCGGTACCGCGCCCCCGGATCAGGGTTTGCACGCCATAACCCAAGCCACAGTCGGTGCCTACAGCCCGCATCCACTCGAGAACCTGACAGCCGAGCTGCAAGATCGGCGCTCACCATTTGGCATGCTGGTTGCCACCGGCGGACGCCCAGCTGAGCAGCCCCCGGCCCTCGGAAGCACCCTTGCCGACGCCAGCGCTGAGATGCGGATTCCACCCAACCTCGACGGCGTGCCCTGGCGTTGACACCGTCGGGCGTCCCGTGGGCGTCTCGCCTCAGTACCTACCCAAGGTCTTTGCGAGTGCCGTTGCGATCTCAACTGCGCGGGTCTTCTGGATGTTGTGCCCCCCGTCGGCGAATGTAGTCACCGTTGCGCCCAATTCGTCGGCCAAGTCCTGCGCTATCGACAGCTCCACGAACGGGTCGTCGGTCGCAATGAAGACGTCAAAGGGTATGCCTAGGGCAACAACCTGCCCGGTGAGCGTCCGGATCGCTGAGAAACGCACGGCGCCAACGATGCGTGTTGTGAGAAAGAGTTCTTCTGTGGGTGTACCACGCGGAAAGCCGGCTCGCCCAAAGGCCTTTCGGAGGGCGCCGGGCAGAAGCCGTCGACCAGCCGGACTGCACACGATGCGAGCCAGCAACGGGGGGTTTGGGATCGATCGATAGGCTTTGTGCGGTGTCAAGCCGACGCTGGAGAGGAGAACGACCCGCGCCACTGGTTCAGGGTTGAGTGCCGCCGCTCCGATGGCGAGCGCTCCGCCCATGCTGTGGCCGATCAGAACGACCTCCTGCAATTCCAATATTCTGCAGACGTCGGCGACAAAGCGGGAACGGGCCTCGACAGTCATGTCGCCACCGAGCGTCACATCCGTTGCGCCGAATCCCGGGAGATCAATCCGGACCACGCGTACACTCGGGTCAATCTCGCTCACTGCTGCGGCCAGCCATCGAAAGTCACGTACCGAGCCGGGAAGGCCGTGGATGAGGACGAGAGCCGGGTCACGCTCCCCGTCGTCGGTGTAAGAGACCCGAGCTCCCTCCAACTCCAGGTAGCGGATCTCAGGATCGAAAGGGATCTCGGGCGTCATTTTCAATCGAGTTGAAAGACCCTACGGGCGTTGCCGCTGAGGAACAGCGCTTTGGCTTCCTCGTCGAGTTCCAGCTCGGCCAGCTTTGCCAACGCTCGCGCCGGGGTCAGCATCGGGTAGTTCGAGCCGAACATCACCTTCGATGCACCGCGGCCTCGCATGTATTCGACGAGTTCTGCCGGGTATCGGTTGGCTGAGTAGGCGGAAGTATCGATGTAGACGTTTGGGTGTTTGTCGGCAACCGCGATCATCTCCGTTGTCCACGGATAGCCGATGTGGCCGCACACGATCACCAACTCCGGGAAGTCGATCGCTATCTGATCGATGTACGGAATCGGTCGTCCGGTCTCCGACGGTCGGAGCGGCCCGGTGTGACCGACTTGTGTGCAGAAAGGGATGTCGAGGTCAACGCACGCCGCGTATAGCGGGTAGTAGAGCCGGTCGGTGGGTGGATGCTCCCAGAGCCACGGTAGAAGCCGCAGGGCAATGAACCCTTGGTCCACCCGGCGCCTGAGGTCGCGAACCGCGGCCATGGGGTTCCTGAGGTCGGCGCTGGCAACGGGCTTCATCCGAGCCGGATACCGTGCTGCATAGCCGGCCACTTCATCATTGGAGATGAGCTCGCCGGTCGGGCCGTGCCAGGCGGTGACGAGGCCTAGGGTGATTTCCGCCTCGTCCATCGCTGCAACCGTGAACTCGAGCGGTATCGGTTCGGTTGGCAATGCAGCCTTGGTCCATCTCTGCAGCGAACTGAACATCTCGTCCTCGAGAAGCTGCAGCGTCGGATGCTGCATCCAGACGTCAACGATGTCGTTGCCCATGTCGCCAGTTATAGCCGACGGAACACTCGCTGCCGAGCCGAGGGCAAGGCGGGGCACTAGCTACCGTCGCCGAGCGCGTGCTGCATGAGCTCCCTGTAGGACCGGAACGCCTCCCGCCCGAGTTGTGTCAGGGAGATTACGGTGTTCGGCTTGCGGCCCCGGTATCCCTTCTCGATCGTGACATAGTCGTGTTTCTCGAGCTTGCGGAGGTGGGTTGCGAGGTTGCCCCAAGTGAGCCCCGTCTGGTTGACGAGGAACGTTGCGTCCACTGCCTCGACCACATAGAGCTGGGTCACGATCCTGAGTCGAGCAGGGGCATGAATCACCTGGTCGATTCCGGAGAGTGGGTCGGTTCCAACGGTTGAAGGCACGATCACACTGGCAAATCGTGAGGCGGGAGCGGATGGCCGTTGACTAGTACGGCGAAGCGAACAACGCCGCCAACGAAGATGATGCCAGCGGCAACACCGAACACAACCGGGAACCCGTGATGGGATGCAAGGTCGTTGCGCCACAGCCACTCCCCGACCAGCGGAGCAATCGCAAGCATCAGACCGTAGATGTAATAGCGCCAAATGCCGGTGACGAAGGCTGCCCCCGTGAAGCCTACGACTACCACCAGGCCGAGCCCAAGCGGGTATGCAAGGCTGCCGTTCCCCAGATTGAGCCAGCCCAGTTGCGCACCCAGTGCAGCAATCACGCCGAGCAAAGCGGCGAGGAGGTTGACAACCAACAAGACAATGTTGAGGCGCTTCAGCTTCCGCATCCGGTCCTGACCAAACGTGACAGTTCCAACTCTTGGTGCCACGACGCGGGCGCGAATGGTTCGAATCAGGAGAAACGCCGCAGCCCAGATCGGGACGAAGACTGCGGAACTCCAGAAGTCGCCCATCGAAGCGCTGAGCAGCGGGGCCACAGCGAACATCGCAAATACCCCGGCGATCAGAACGTCCCACAATCCGTCGTCGGTCGCGGCCCGAAAGGTCTGTCGTTCGAGGGCTCTTAGATCTTGGTCATTCATAGGTTCCTCAGATCAAACGTCTCTGACAGCCAAAGTACTTTGAAGCGCAAAGTAAGTCTATACCCTTCGGCTTACCTTGACAACCCCCTCCTGCCGACGAGAGTGCAGATCCCGAAAGGAGCATCGTGAACCGGAAGCTCGCCAACGCAACCGCGCTATACCTCGAAGGCATACGCGACGGACGAGTACGCGAGGCCGTCGAGGCATACACCGGCGATCGCTACACCCAGCACAGCACCGGTGTCGCAGACGGGATCGAGGGTTTCGTAGAGTTCTTCGAACCTTTCATCGAACGCAACCCAGTCCGCGATATCAGAGTTGTGCGATCAATCGTCGACGACAGCTTCGTCTTCCTCCATGTCTATCAAGACATCAACAACGGAGAAGCCCGGTGGGTGACCACCGACATGTTCGACACCGATGAACACGACAAGATCATCGAGCACTGGGACGTGATTGCGCCGTATGTCGAAGAGCCCGTCGGCGGTCGCTCGCAGGTGGACGGCCCGACCGAGATCACCGATCTGGCAGAGACCGAAGCGAATAAGGAGCTCGTGGCCGGCTTCGTCGAAGATATCCTCGTGGCTCGCCGCTTGGACCGGATCGGCCGCTACCTCGCACCGGACTACATCGAACACAATCCGAAGATGCCCGACGGAATTGAGGCGTTCCGCGAGTTCATGGCGGGTCCGGGTCGCGAGCTGGTCTATCGCGACGTGTTCAAGATCGTGGGTCAAGGCAACTTCGTCGCGATGTACAGCCATGTATCTCTCGGCATGGAGCTGGCGATGTTCGATTTGATGCGGATCGAGGGCGGCATCATCGCCGAGCACTGGGACAACATGGAGGTGATCCCAGACGGGCCCCAACCCAACAGCGGTAAGTTCTGAGCCGCAGGGAAGCCGGTCGCGTGACCGGCTCGTCGCTCCAACTCGAATCCGGCGCGCTAGCGTCGCAAGGGAACGGGCCTTGCGACGGAGGGTTCGCCATGGATGCAGAAGAGCTGGCCTTTTCGGGTATAGCTGCACAAGCCAACTTGTTGCGCGCTCGCCAGGTCTCATCGCGAGAGTTGGTCGGTGTCTATTTGGACCGGATCGAGCAGATCGACCCACAAATCAACGCGTTCATTGACGTATTCGCCGACGAAGCGCTAGATGCGGCTGCAGCTGCCGACGAGCGAATCGCCTCAGGCGAATCCGCCCCGCTCCTCGGTGTTCCGGTCGCAATCAAGGACGAGCTGGATATCGCCGGCACGGTCGCCCGGCATGGCACAGCCGGCTACAGCCAACCCGCTTCCACCGATTGTGTGCATGTGGCCCGACTGCGTACGGCCGGCGCCATTCTCATGGGGAAGACCCACCTTCCCGAATTGGCTATCACAGGATTCACCGAATCAGAGTTGAACGGCGACACTCGGAATCCATGGAATCTGACGAAGACGCCCGGTGGTTCGAGTGGTGGGTCGGCGGCTGCGGTCGCAGCCGGCTTGGTCGGCGCTGCCTCCGCTTCCGACGGCGCCGGTTCCATTCGAATCCCAGCTGCGAACTGTGGCATCTATGGGCTGAAACCGCAGCGGGGTCGCATCAGCCTCATGCCCGAGGAAGAGCACTGGTACGGCATGTCCAAGACGGGCTGTCTGACCCGCCGGGTGCTCGATACTGCTCTCTGGCTCGACGTCACGGCCGGACCGGCTCCCGGCGACGCCCACACACCGCCCCCACCGAGCCTTCCGTACGTTGACTCAGCTCGAGCCGAGCCGGGACAACTCCGGATTGCCGTGTCAACGAAGCCGCAACGGGCGCTCGTACCCGCGATTGTGGCCGACGAGGTGAAGGAAGCGATTGGGGCAGCTGCGAAGATGCTCGGCGACTTTGGCCACAATGTGATCGAGAAGGACCCCGACTACGGGAACGTCGCCAATCACATCATCACCCTCTACCTGAGGGGTGTTCACCAGCACTACAACCAGGTGCCCCATCAAGCCCGCCTGGAGAAGCGCACCGCCGGGTTCGCCCGGCTTGGTGGACTGATGCCGGAGCGGATGCTGCGCGCCGCTTTGGCGGCCCGCCCCCGGTACACCGACCGCATCAACAGGATCTTCGGTGATGTTGACCTGCTGGTGACCCCGGTCACGGGTGAACTCCCGGTCGAAGTCGGCAAGTGGGCGGGCAAGGGAGCATTCACCACTCTGCTGGGCATGAGCCGCACCTACCCGTTCACTGCGGTATGGAACTACACAGGGCAGCCCGCTGCCGCGGTGCCCGTCGGGATGAGCGCAACCGGACTACCCCTATCCGTCATGATGATTGCCCCATCCAATCGAGAGGACCTTCTGCTCTCGCTGGGTACTCAGATGGAGGCCGCGGTGCGGTGGCCCGAGCAGCGTCCGCCGCTCGCTCGGGAGTGATGGGGGCGTTTCCCGTAGTCGCGCGAGCCTTGGAGAACCCCGGTTCGATCTGCGAGGGTAGCTTCCCACCGCGGCGGCCGGGAGCGTAGGCTCGCAAGCACGAGAATCGATGCGAGAACGAGGAGCGCCGAATGCACGCAGTTACTAGGAGCTACATAGGTACGGGCGCCAGCGAGTTGTTCAATCTCATCGAACAACGCCGCAGCGAGGTAGAGGCACTGCTGCGCGGCGTCACCGGGTTTGTGTCCTATGCCGCATTCAGAACACCGGATGGCGGGGTCACAGTGACGGTCTGCGAGGACAAAGCAGGGACCGACGAGAGCATCGGAATTGCTCGCGACTGGGTTGCGCAGAACGCGTCCGATTTGGCTACCGAGCCTCCCTTGGTCGCAGAAGGCCACGTCATAGTCCACCTCACTTAGCTCCGATCGAGGCGACGACGCCTCGTTTTTCCGCGCTCAGCTCAGTCCCACAGGGTGGGGAATAGAGTCACCGGTTTTGGATCCGGTGCCCCGGTTCGTGGGGGCCCGACAAGGCGCACCAGAAGGCCGTCCCAATCGAAGTCCTCGGTGATCTCGGAGGCGCGGATGGTCACCAAGCGATCGCTGGGTACGTAGATAGGGACGATTGCATTGAGAATGGTTTCGATCTCTTCGCGAAACTTGTCCGACGTGCTGCGAACACCGTCAACGATCAGCGGAACATCCGCAAGGAGTCTGACAAACAAGTCATACGTCTTGCACCAGGTGCGCACCAGCGGCTTGACATCGAAAGGATCTTCCCCGCCGGTGGCGCGTAGGAAGTAGGCGAAGTTGTCGAGGACCGCTCGATCGGTGACAAGCACATCCGCCCGGCTCCGCAGCTCGAGTTCCTGCTGGATTTGGGCCATGATCACCCACAGCTGAGCCTCTGGCGTAGCGCCCTCATTGAGGCCGAGCGGATTGAACCTGATGACCTCACGGCCGACCTCGACGCTCCGACCGCTCCGGCCAACCGCTCCGGCAAAGGAGTGAACCGCATTGGTCTTGCGTACGGAGTGGGATCCGATGAATGCGATCTTGGCGGCTGGAGTCACTGCGTACTCGATCCTCGGTTCGTAGCCAGCACGGTACAGCGTCTTGCGAAGAACCCTTGACCTCTTGGTGGCAGTCGTCCGATGATGGCGTGGACAGAAGGAGCCGATATGTCCGACACCAGAGTCTGGACCGTCGAGATCGTCTTCACTGATGTGGGCGAAGTAACCCGGGCCGATGCCGTCCTCGACTGCGGGTTCACGCACTACCGGGGTTGGGGCCAGGCGCATCGCAATCCTGCTGATCCGGACGTGCCCCGGATCGGCAGGGAGATCGCGGCAGGAAGAGCTCTAGAAGATCTGGTCCACAAACTGCTCGAGAAGGCGGAAGACGACATCGCCGAGCACACCGGAGAGCATTTCCACATTCATCCCTGACGCGCACCTGCGACCATCACCGCGACGACCACGCGCGACCACGTCGTGTCACCGCACGGTGCTACCTTCGCTGCCATGAAGACAGAAGTCGTGCGGAGTGCAAGAAGGAAGAAGACAATCGAAGCGAAGGTCGTCGACGGCGTGCTGCGGGTTCTCATGCCCGATTCCTTGTCGGCCGCCGACGAGGCCAGGTGGGTTGCGACCATGCAGCAGCGCATTGCACGCAAACTGCAGGCAACCCGCGTAGACCTACCGAAGCGGGCCCGGCAACTCGCGCAATCCCTCTCACTCCCCCAGGCCCGCCAGATCGTGTTCTCAGATCGGCAGCGATCCCGCTGGGGTTCCTGTACGCCTGCCGACGGCCGGATCCGCATCTCCAACCGGCTCGCAGACTACCCACCATGGGTGCTCGACTACGTGATCGTCCATGAGCTGGCCCACCTCGCGGAACCGAACCACTCCCCCACCTTCTGGCAACTCGTCGACCGCTATCCACTCAGCGAACGGGCCCGCGGCTACCTGATCGCCAAGGGAGAAGACCCGTCGGGTGACCGAGTTGGCGAGAATCCGACGGGTTGAGCGGCGAATAGAATCCCTCGTTGTGGCCGACGAATCAAACAACCCAGAGTTCATTCCCGAGATCCCCGTCAGGATGGAGCACTCGGGCCCGATCACCTCACTCGATCATCTGCCAGCTTCGCTGCTGTTCGCACAGATCTCGCGTATCTCCTACATGCAGCCACATGCCGTTGAGGTCTACATACCCAAGTTGGGCCTGAAGCTCGAGCACTTCGCTGACCGCGAAGGGGCCCAGGCTTACATCTTCGGGAGCGACACGGACATCGTCGTTGCATGCCGCGGCACCGAGCCCAACGACTGGAACGATGTCAAGGCAGACGTGAACGCCTTCATGGTGCTTGCCGAGACCGTGGGCAGAGTTCATCGCGGTTTCAAACAAGAGGTCGATGACCTGTGGCCGAAGATCGAGGAGATCATCGCCACCGACGAACGGACCCTCTGGTTCACGGGCCACTCGCTGGGGGGTGCGATGGCAACCATTTCCGCGGGCCGTTGTTTCCTAGCGCATATCCCCGCGATGCCGCAGGGTGTCTACACCTTTGGCGCCCCGCGGGTAGGGACGAAGCGCTACATCAACAACGTGGATGTGGAACTCACCCGGTGGGTCAACAACAACGACATCGTTCCTCGGGTCCCTCCTACCTGGATGGGGTATCGCCATACCGGACGACGGATCTACATCAACACATACGGCAAGGTGCGGAAGATGACCAAACGCCAGCGAACCAAGGATCGCTGGAGAGGCTTCATGCGCGGCTTGAAGGAAGGAAAGGTCGACCACTTCTCCGATCACGCTATCGCTCGCTACGTTGAACACATCGGTGACGCCGTGGACGAGGCCGCGAGCCGACGTTCTGGCCGCCAGAGACCCATCTAGCAGCTGTCGAGTCGAGCTGCCGGGTCAATGACCCACAGGGGAGTTGTGCAGCCACCGCCATCTGCTCGCATCGGGCGGGCTTACCCTCCCAGGGACTGCAGGAAGGAGAACCACATGGACCTCGGACTACACGTAGCAAGTTTCAGCTGGCCGGATTCACCCAACACGACGGCGTCGACTCTACGAGAGATCGCCTCGATCGCAGACGAGGGGGGTTTTGCCTCCCTTTCGGTAATGGATCATTTCTTCCAACTCGACCAGTGGGCAGATGCTTCCGAGCCGATGCTCGAGGGCTACACAACGCTCGGATACCTTGCGGCGGTTACGGAGCGGATCCGCCTCGGGTTGCTGGTGACCGGCGTCACATACCGCCACCCGGGGGTCCTTGCCAAGATCATCTCTACCCTCGACGTTCTTTCCCGGGGTCGCGCCGAGTTGGGCATCGGGGCGGCATGGTACGAAAGAGAACACGACGGGCTCGGCGTGCCTTATCCGCCCCTGGCCGAACGATTCGAACGGCTCGAAGAGACCCTCCTCATATGCCTGCAGATGTGGTCGGAAGACAACGGCACCTATGCGGGCAAGCACTATCGGCTCACCGAGACCCTGAATTCTCCGCAACCCATCTCGCAGCCTCACCCCCCGATCATGATCGGGGGCAGCGGAGAGAAGAAGACGCTGCGCCTGGTTGCCAGATACGGCGATGCCTGCAACCTCTTCGCCGCGACCCCCGAGGTCGCATCACACAAGCTCGAGGTTTTGCGGCAACATTGCGAAAACGAGGGAACCGAATACGCTCGAATCCGGAAGACCATGCTTTATGTGGGCAGCGCGCTGACGCAAGGTGACCACGATGGTTTCCTGGATGAGATGGCCGGGTTCGCTGCAGCGGGCATCGAGGGCGTAATGGTCATGCCGGTTGGCAAGAACCCGGTGGGTTTCACCGCGGACCTGGCCGCTGAGGTGGTTCCGCGACTTCAGCAACTCGCGACCGGGACGCCATAGGCGCGTGGAGCATCACGCCGACTTTGCCGTTCCGGTAACTCAGAATGTCCACGTGACCACTAGTGCCCAGCCAGCCGACGGACATGGTCCGATCACCGGTCGCGTCATCGCGCTTGGATGGTGGACACAGCCGGAGACGGCCGACGATCCGGACCACGAGCCCGCAGGGACGCTCTACTTGGTCGTAGATGAGCGCCGGCCTCGGCCGCTGTGGGTTCGGGAAGGTCAGCTGACCTCGGTCGAGATCAACGACTGATCGAGCCGGTTCGAGGGCGAAATCGGACACCGGGTCGCGGGTGCGCTACCGTCGGCTCTATGGATGCACCACCGGTACTTTTGTCTGAAGCGGAAATCGCCAAGCGGGTCAAGAGCCTCGCCGAACAGATCGATCAAACCTATGCAGACGCAGGGAGCCTGGTGCTCATCGGAGTGCTGAAAGGCTCGTTCATCTTCCTTGCGGATCTTGCCCGTAACCTCACCATCCCCCACCGCATCGAGTTCATCGCGGTGGAGAGCTACGGCGCCAAGGAGAGCGACGTAGCAGACCCGGTGCGCCTTCTAATGGACGTTCGTCACGCAATCGACGACGAGCACGTCCTGCTCGTCGAAGACATCGTCGACACGGGTCATACGCTCGCCTATCTAAAGCGCTTGTTCACCGCACACGATCCAGCCTCTTTGCGGACCTGCAGCCTGCTTCACAAGCCGGAACGCACCGAGCAGGATGTGGCCTTGGATTACCTCGGGTTCACCATTCCGGACGTCTGGGTCGTCGGCTACGGGCTCGACTACGCAGAGCGCTACCGTACCCTTCCCTACATCGGTGAGCTACCCCCGGAGATGCGCTAACCGGCGCTTCTGCTGTCCCTCGGCTATTCGCCGATGTCCTCATTCCACAGTGTGGGATTAGCCGCGATGAACGCTTCCATCATCGCCACGCAGACTTCGTCGTCGACGACTACCAGCTCGACTCCGCGATCGCGTAGCAGATCCTCTGCACCCCTGAACGTACGGTTCTCTCCGATGACGACACGCGGGATGCCGTACAGCAGGATTGCTCCGGTGCACATGTCACAGGGTGACAAGGTCGTGTACATGGTGGCACGGCGGTAGACCGATGCCGGTTGGCGGCCGGCGACCTCTAGTGCATCGGTCTCACCGTGTCGGATCGGGGAGCCCAGTTGGATACGACGGTTGCGACCCGAGCCGAGCACCCGTCCGTCGGCAACCAGAGCCCCGCCGATCGGGATACCCCCTTCCTCGAGGCCGGTACGTGCCTCGGAAATGGCTACATCCAAGAACCTTCGATCCTGTCCATTCATCCGTCCTCCCGGAATGAACCCGTGACGGGCACGCTACCGTCGTTCCTTCAATCGGAGAAGGACGGCGCGTGGGGATAGGCGAACCCTTGACAAACGTTGGATCGCGGCCGGCTGCTTATGGGCCGGTCGAATGGGGCCTGACCCTCGTTGTCGGTCTGATTTGGGGTTCGGCCTTCCTTTGGATCGCCCTTGGCGTCGACCATCTCACTCCCGGTGTTGTGGCGTTGGGACGCGTCGCGCTCGGCGCTGCGGCGTTGGCCGCCTTTCCCGCGGCGCGACGGGCGATAGCTCGGCCCGATTGGGGGCGGCTCGGAGCAGTAGCGTTCTTCGGCAACGCGGTCCCGGCCCTCCTCTACGCCATGGCTGAAACCGACCTCGACTCGGCGGTTGCCGGCATGATCACCAGCGGCGCGCCCATCATGAGCCTGGTTGTTGCCAGCTTGATGCTGCGCCGCCTGCCTGGGCCTTATCAGGCCATCGGAATCGGCCTCGGCTTCCTTGGCATCCTTCTGATGACGTGGCCGTCGCTGAGAGGTGCAGAGGCGGCACCGGGGGGTGTCGGCCTCGTCTTCCTCGCGGTGGTCGGCTACGGCATCAGTGGCAACCTCCTGGTGCCGTTGCAGCAACGCTACGGGGGGCCGGCAGTGACGATGTGGGCACTGGTGGTCTCCGCCGTCATGCTGGCCCCGATAGGCCTGACAACCGTCGCCGAGTCGGAATTCACCGCGGGTTCGGTCGTGGCGGTAGTGATCCTCGGAGTGATCGGGACCGGTGTGGCGCGCTCTCTGGCCGCGACATTGGCAGGACGAGCCGGAGCGCCTCGCATGGCAACAACAACGTATCTGATTCCCGTTGTTGCCATCGTCCTCGGTGTGACGTTCCGAGACGAGACGGTGGCTCCGCTGGCGGTTTTCGGTGTTGTGGTCGTACTGCTGGGAGCCTATCTGACAACCAGAGCCATCCCGGAGCGGGAATAGCCCCGCACGTTGCTTGTTGTGGTTTCCCATGCGATAGAAAGAGCCGAGATGAGCGACTGGAACACAAACATCATCAACGAGTTCCGTTCCAACGACGGCAAGGTTGGCGGGGTTTTCGACGGTTGGACTCTGCTGTTGTTGCACACGACCGGCGCCAAGAGTGGTCAGCCGCGCCTCAATCCTCTTGCCTATCAAGCCGTCGACGGTGGTTATGCGGTGTTTGCCTCTAAAGGGGGCGCCCCGACCCACCCGGATTGGTACCACAACGTCGTCGCCAATCCTGAAGTGGAAATCGAGGTAGGCGCGGAGCGGCTCCAGGCGAAAGCCCGGGTGGCCCCTGACGAGGAGCGGGCCCCGATCTGGGAGAAGCAGAAGGCAGCTCACCCCCAGTTCGCCAAGTACGAGGCCGGCACCGACCGTAGGATTCCGGTCGTCATCCTGGAGCCTCTCTAGCGTCGTCCCTCACTCGCTACGGTTCGAGGGTTGAGTTGACCACCTGGGGCGGCCCGTGGCCGAGATAGAAGATTCCGGGATAGCCGCGCGTCTCGAAACCGTCGCTGGGGTTGCGGCGCAGCGTCGAGTCTTCGATGCGAAGTGTGCCGCTGCGGTCATTGCTGACGAAGAATATCGCCCCTCCGCCCTCGTTGGCATGGTTGTCCTCGATGACCGTGTCGATGACATGCAAGGTGAAGGTGTTGCCGTCGTTGTAGATGGCGCCGCCGCTTCCCCCTCCTGGCGTACCCGGTTGCGCCGGGTTGGCGCCGTTGCCGATGGCGAGATTGTGGGTGAACAGGCTGTTGATGACCGTGTAAGAAACGCCGATGCTGCTCAAGCCGCCGCCATTGGAGCACACGTTGCCGTAACCCTCCCCGCCGCCGAACGTGCTGTTGACCACGTAGACCGGCAGCCCTTGGTACTGGCTGAAGACTCTGATGGCGGCACCGCCGACATCGGGGCCGGTGTCGTCGCACACATTGTTGAAGAATCGGGAGTTGACAACCTTGAAGCGACCACCTCGAACCCAAATGGCCCCGCCCCCGTCATACTCCTCGCCCTTTGAGTTACCTTCGACGAAGGTGAGATTCTGCACCGTGAGCCGGGGATGATCCTGGTTCTGACAGTGCGGGGTCGTCCACACTTGATCCGGGTCACAGGTGTTCATGTAGAGGATCCGGTTCTCGCCCCCGCCGCTCAGGGTCACCCGTCCGCGGCCATCCAGGACGATCTCGGGCCCCGTGTCGTTGAATACCTTCGCTGTTTCCCGCATCTCGATCGTCACTGGTTCGGGCCCGCAGTCGAACACGATGATTCCGCCCTGCGCGACGGCCGCGACGACCGCTTCGGACGTACAACTCGACGGCGTCCCAGTCCCTATGACGATGTCCGGGCTGGACGTGTCGACAACGCGAGCGGCTGCTGGGATCGGTGCGGTTCCATCCGGGTTGCCGGTTGGCGGACCCGGCCGAGGCGGGGGTATCAGCGGGGTGAGGCCCAGACCCCGGGTGAGGAAGGTTGCCATCTGCTCTCGCGTCACCGGGTTTCCGGGACAGAACCGGTTGTTGGTGGGTGGGTTGCATCCGCGGGTGATGCCGGCTGCGGCCAGGCGGTTGATGTCGTCGTAGAAGACTCCTGCAGTGTCGGTGAACGGTGCTTCGGTGGTTGGGGCCAGGTCGAGGGCCCTGACCAGAAACGCTGCCATCTGTCCGCGAGTGACGGAGTCCCTGGGGCAGAACAGGTCGTTCAGCGGTGGGTTGCAGCCGCGGGTGATGCCTAGAGCTGCAATCGCCTCTATCGAACCTTGATGCTGGCTGTAGTCGTCATCGAGAAAAGTGCCGCCGGGGGGCAGGTCGGCCAGTGCGCCAGTCACCGGCGTCATTAGACCGGCACAGAGGGCGGCCACCACCAGCCAGGAGCGAAGATGTCGAGGCATGAGGCGAGGCTAATAGCCGTCGTGTCGCTAACCGAGGCTCTTGTCCTGACGTATGTGAGGTTCGCATACCTCAGGCGAGCAGCCGCTTCTCCAATGGAGTGCGGAAGCGGGGGGTGATACGCGACTCGCCAAACCAATCCGCAAGTTCTGCGGCGTGGGCATCGATTGCACTTCGCTCCTCCCGACCCAACCGTTCCAGTACCTCAATGCGGATGTTGCCATCCGGGGCCTGAGCCCAGCCGCCGACCACTCTGCCGTCGCACCAGATCGTGGGTCCGGCGTTGCCGTTGCGGTCGAATAGGGCTGCAGCGTGGGCTCCTAGATACCAGGATCGTTCCTTCCATCCCATCACGGTGGGATCGAGGGCCGGTAGAAGTGCGACCCACGGTGGAGCCTCGAGCGTGGGCTCGAGATCGTTCGGCAGCACGAATCCGGTGGTGCCGTCCAGGTCGACTTCCACCGCTCCGACGCTCTCCAGCGCGCCGCGAGTGGCCCGTATCCCCCAACCGGTCCACCATTTGATGTCGGTGAGGGTGCCGGGTCCGAAGGCTTCGAGCCACCGGGCGACGAGCGCGCTCGAGGCGGCTGCCACATCGTGTTTCTGAAGACCGGCCGCGTACCAGTTGCTGAGCGACGCCCAGCGATATTGGCTGGAGATCCAGGTACCCAACGGCCGGGTCCGGATTATGCGACCGGAAGTGGCCAGCAGAAACAGGATCCGGGTCGATACTCCAACCTCTCCCGCCCAGCTCTTGTCGCCCCCGTATTTGAGCTTGGCCTGCAGTTCGGGGACGACCCGCCGCAGTTGCGTAGCAGTGGCTTCCCCGGCCTCCTCGAGCGCTTGCAGAGTGCGCTGCTCGACATCGGCTAGCCATGCAGACCCATCGATGGCCACACCCTGCGACTCGAGATAGCCGACCAGGCGCTTCCTCTCGGCGGCTACGTATTTCCGGGTGCAAGCAGCGTCGACGATCCCGGCAAGGTGCGGAGGCAGCACAAACATGGTCCGCCGCATTCCCAACACCCGCAGCAGAGTCTTGTCCGAGTAGAGCGCCCGATCGACGTCGGCCCTGACGAACCCCTCGATCCGTGCCCGGCACGAGAGGTAGACAGTTGTTGGGTCGCTGCTGTGAAGGCCCACGAGGCCGGTCGCCACCTCTTCCGGGGTAGCAGCGTGGCGCGCCAGAAAGTGTCTCTGTGCAAGCCGGCTGCGTCTATCGGCTTCGGTGAACTTGATCACCTGCTCACAGTACCGGCCATGGGGATGGTTGCGGTTCAACCGTTGCCTAGGTACTCCCCGACTGAGTCACGGGACCGGCTTCGGAGCGCCACTGCATGAACAATGCGAGACTTCCCGCCGCCGCCAGCAGATGCCAAGCGGCGTGCCATTGCCAGGTACTTGTCGGGTCGCAGAACTCGTGTGTTGCGCTGCCGAACCACCAGGTAAGTGCTCCCGTGCACAGAAGCGCTGTCGCCGCGAGCAGCCAGCCGGGAAAGGGGTTGGCCCCCTGTCGGCGTCTGCTGATCTGGGCCGCCGTTTCCGCCAGGACCGCTGCGAGAACCCACCCACCAAGGATGTACCTCTCGCTCCCGACACCAACTGCGATAGCGGCCAACCCTGAACCTGCGATGCCCGCAAGAAAGACTGCACCGAAGGTTCGGTCATGGCCGCGTCCGGTTACACGGTGAACGACGGCGAAGAGCGGAATCATGGTTGCGGCGAGGAGATCGGCCCACCCTGCCCACTGCGTGAGCGAGGCATGAAGGGTGAATGAAGCCAGGCCGGCTAGTAGCAGTACGACACCGAAGGTGATGGCCCGGAGAGAAGACAGAGCCGATGGGCGGGTGGGTTCCCGCTGGCTTGCGGTAATCGAGAGGGTGATGAGCCCGCCAGCAATGAAGGCGAGGCTGGACAGGGCCGTCTTGGGTTGGCCGAGCAGTCCACCACCGATCGCTTCGCACGAACAGTCCCCCGCCGTGATACAGCCTGAGGCTGCGCCGGGCCAGCCGGCTGCGGCGGCGGCTCCCAGGATGGCGACTATTGCCGCAACACCCGCAAGACCAAGGAGAACGGGTAACCACCGGGTGCTGGGTGTCATGGAGCCACGATAACGAGGGCGTACCGCCGGTGGCGGGGCGCTAACTTGCGCTCATGCACGACCCAATACTGTCGCTGCGCAGCCAGAGCAGTTTGCGCGACGAATGGCTCCAAGCACGGCTCGACACGATCGTGCCCAGGGTGATGGAACGCGCCGGCGTCGATTGCTGGGTTCTGGTTGCCCGGGAGTACAACGAGGACCCCGTCGTGGCCACGATGTTGCCGTCGACCTGGCTCAACGCGCGGCGGCGTACCATCCTCGTCTTCACCGACTTCGGTGCAGAGCGGGTTGCAGTCTCGCGTTATGCAGTCGGTGAAGTCTTTCCGGCCGTCTGGTCTGCGGACGAGCAGCCCGACCAATGGCGCCGGCTTGGCGAATACCTGGAGGCTAAGGATCCGGAACGGATCGCGGTGAATTGCTCAACTGAGTTCGCCCTGGCCGATGGCTTCACGGCAACTGAGTTCGAGGCGTTCAGAGCGGCGCTACCGGCAAGAATCAGGAGCCGGTTGCTGGCGACGGAGGAGCTGGCGATCGGCTGGCTCGAAACCAGATCGCCAGAGGAGATGGCGCGCTACCCCGAGGTGTGTGCACGAGCTCACGGAATCTTGAGAAGAGCACTGTCGGCTGAGGTTATCGAACCCGGGATCACCTCAACCACCGACGTTGAATGGTGGATGCGCCAGGAGGTGGCCGACGCCGGCTACGAGAGCTGGTTTCAGCCGACGGTTTCGATCCAAAGACGCAACGGCACGGCACCCGAGTCGTTCTTCTCGCCCCCAGACGGCGAGATCATCGTGCCAGGCGATCTCGTGCATATCGACTTCGGGATCGTGTACCTCGGACTGCACACCGATCAGCAACAGCACGCCTACGTCCTAGAGGACGGAGAGACCTCTCCGCCTTGGGGATTGGTCGACGGCATGGCAGCGGGAAACCGCGTGCAGGATCTCCTCATGGCGGAGTTTGCTGTGGGGCGATCCGGCAATGAGGTGCTGGCGGTAGCGCTGGGCAAGGCAAACGAGCATGGCCTCGCGGCGAGCATCTACAGCCACCCAATCGGGCTACACGGGCACGCCGCCGGCCCGACCATCGGACTCTGGGATCAGCAGCACGGCGTGCCCGGCCAGGGCGACTATCCACTTTGGCCGGACACCGCGTACTCGATCGAGCTGTCGGTCGAGATCCCTTTGCCCGAATGGGACAACCAGAGGGTCCGCATCATGCTCGAGGAAGATGCGTTCTTCGATGGGGAAACGGTGTCGTTTCTCGACGGACGACAGACCGAACTCTGGCTGATCTAGTTCTTTCGGCGCGCCATCGTAAAGCGTGGACAATGGCCCGTCCGCCACGCCCCCGGTGTGTTACCGAGGGCGCGAAGCTTGGTGCCGGCCGTCGGGTCGCGCGGCTTCGGAGCGAGGATTCGGGGTCAGCCAGTACCCTCAACGGCGAATGACGGCTTTCGACCTGGGCCCCTACTCAACAGATCCCAGCTACGGACGAGCGCAGACGCTCGATGCAGCCGACCCGCTGCGCTCTTTCGCCGACGAGTTCTCCCCGTTGGATCCGGGCCTCATCTACCTGGACGGCAATTCGCTGGGGCGTCTTCCCCGCGCCACCAGCTCCCGCTTAGCCGAAGTCTTGGACCACGAATGGGGAGACCGTCTCATCCGATCATGGTCGGAGCGATGGTGGGATCAGGCAGATCGCCTCGGTGACGCAGTTGCCGAACTCATCGGCGCAAAACCCCGAGAGGTCCTGGTCGCCGACTCGACATCGGTCGTGCTGTTCAAGCTCACCCTCGGCGCTTTACACGCTCGCCCGGCTCGCAGCCGGATTGTGACCGATGCTCTCAACTTCCCCACAGACAACTACATCACCAAGGCCGCAGCGGACCTGTCTGGTTGCACGGTCACGACCGTTGCCTCCGCGGACGGGATTCATGGCCCTACCGAGCAACTGGTAGCGGAGTTGGATGAAGACACGGCGCTGCTCACGCTCTCGCACGTGGCTTTCAAGAGCGGCTACCTCTATGACATGGAGCGGCTGACCGCAGCGGCTCATGATGTTGGCGCCCTGGTGTTGTGGGATCTGAGCCATTCAGTCGGCGCGGTGCCAGTGCACTTGAATCGATGTCGCGCCGACCTCGCAGTCGGCTGTACCTACAAATACTTGAACGGAGGCCCCGGTTCGCCGGCGTTTCTCTATGTCGGTGATCACGTCGACACGGAGATCACCAACCCGCTGACCGGGTGGTGGGGACATGCGGAGCCTTTCGACTTCGACCTGCAGTTCGAACCGGCCCGCTCCATTCGGCGGTTCCAAACGGGGACGATGCCGATCCTGTCGCTTGCCGCTCTCGAACCGGGTGTAGCACTCGCTCGAGCCGCCGGTCTACCCCGCATCAGGGAAAAGTCGCTCGCACTCACCGCGTTCTTCATTGATGTCGCGGAGCAGATACTCGCACCCCTCGGTTTTCGGTTGGCCTCGCCTCGCGATGGGAAGCAGCGCGGCTCTCACGTGGCACTACAGCATCCCGACGGCTGGCGTATCACCCAAGCCATCATCGAGCAGGCCAACCTCATACCCGACTTTCGTGCGCCGGACAACATCCGATTCGGGTTCAGTCCCCTGTATTCGAGCTTCACCGAAGCCCATACCGCAGTCGGGCGGATCGCCCGGGTTGTTCGCGGCAAGCTCCACCTCGACTATCCCGTTGCTCCTACCACCGTAACCTGACGGGCCGGCGACTAGCCCAGCGCAAACAGCACGACAGCGACGACACCTAGCGAGAAGCCGACCATCTGCAGCCGATTGATGCGTTCCTGGGTGAGCCACCAGGCCAGGATGACTGTCGGCCCGGGAGCCAAGCCGAGGACCGCCGCGACGATCGCAACCGGCCCCCGCTGGTAGGCGAGCACGCTGCATATTGCAGCGACCGCCGACAACAATCCGACCGCCACGGCGGGTAAGACGGCCGTTCGCCTAGGCCGGGCCAAGCGACCCGTTACCGCCGCGACTGCCAACAAGAACAGCAGTGCCGAGGCCTGCGCAGCTACCGCCGGGCCGATTCCGCTGTCTATGCCCGTACGGCCGAACAGGATCGCGGTAAGGCCGAGTAGCCCACCCGCAGTGATCGACAGGAGCAAGGCACTCCCCACCGGCAGAGCACTTTGCGACGGCTGTGGAGAAACCGCGACGAGTGCCGCTGCGGGAAAGGCCACCAGCAGACCGACCACCTCTAGAGCCGACAACTGGTCTCCGAGCAGAGGCCCAATAGCTGCCGGAACCGCCAGCGCTACGAGGCCTATGACGGGAGCGACGATCGCGATCGGTCCTCTGGCGAACCCGACCATCAGCAAAGGGAGGGCAAGCCCGATGGAAACGCCGGCCGCGACCCCCCAGAGCGCGTCACGCAGCGTGAACGATGCGGGAGTTGCGACCAACAAGCCTGCTCCCACCACCACCGCAGCGATCGCAATCGTGAGTGCTGTATAGGTGAGCACCATCTGGACGCGGCCGTCGCGTCGCAAGGTGACCCCGGCGAGATAGTCCGCAACTCCCAGAGATATGGCGGAAGCAATCGCGAGGCTCAACACCAATCTGGCTCTCCCTCGTCTTCAATCGGCAGCTCGGTCACCTGCACAGCTCGCAAGAAGCTAGCCCTGCGCAACCACGGCGCCCAATCAGATCGTGGGCCGGTTCAGCGCGGCGGTAGTATCGCCGCATGGCAATCGTGGTAGTGGGAAGTATCGGCATCGACTTTGTTTCAGTGGCCCAGCGGCTGCCCAAGGTCGGTGAAACCGTCCTGGCATCCCAGCCGCTGCACATCGGCCCCGGCGGCAAAGGCTTCAACCAGGCCGTCGGCGTGGCTCGCTTGGGCGGCAACGTCGAGTTCGCCACAAAGACGGGAAGGGGTGATCTGGGCCGGCAAGCCCGCACCTTCCTCGAGGCGGAGGGCTTGCTGTCACCGCTCGCTCGAGAATCCGATGCCGACAACCAGGTAGCGCTGATCTTCGTAGATGACAGCGGGCGCAATATGATCTCGGTCACTCCCGGTGCAAGCGCCGATCTGCACCCAGCCGATGTTGCCGATTTGGAGTTGCGGCCGGCGGACATCCTCCTTGCTCAACTCGAGATACCGCTGCCGACGGTGATTGCCGCGGCCCGCCATGCCAAGGAAGCCGGGGCCACGGTGGTGCTCAATCCGGCGCCGGCTGCCCCGCTCCCGGGTGAGCTTCTCGAGCTCGTCGACATCGCCAGTCCCAACGAGACCGAACTGTCGTTGCTCACGGGACTTCCCACCGCCACAACGAGCGACGTTGTTATTGCCGCCGAGCGGCTGGTTGCGTTGGGGGTCGATGATGTCGTCGCCACCGTTGGGAGCAAAGGGGCGATTCACGTGGATCGGACGGGCAGCACGAGCTATCCGTCGCTACTGGTCGACGCTGTGGACAGCACCGGAGCTGGTGATGCGTTCAACGCCGGATTGGTGGTCGGTCTGAGCCAGGGCGTGGGTCTCGGCGACGCTATCGAGCTCGGCTGTCAGGCCGGTGCCTACTGCGTAACCCAGCTCGGCGTCCTGGATGGGTTGGCCACCAGCGACCAGCTGATGGAATTCGTCGCTCGCAGCTAGCGTTACCCGCTGCCACCGGACCTGCAGCGGCATAGGGGCCCAAAGGGCACATCGTATTCTCACGGGCAGACGTTTTCCTGGGACTTCCGCCCCTGCTCCTTGCAGAGCTCGTTCGCGATCCTGTCGGGGTATGTCACGAACACGAAGTTTGGTCGTCGGCGGGCTGACGGCTCTGCTGGTGACGGCGATGATTGTTGCTCTGCCGCCGGCAGCTCCGGCGGCGACGGAGTCCGCGGTGTCGGCCGAAGAACTCTGGTATCCGCGCGCAGATGACGGCTCTAAGGACATTGCTCTCTACTTCGTCTACTCAGAGACCTGTCCACATTGCACGGACGCCAAGCCGGTCGTCGATCAGCTCGAGGGCGATTACTCTTGGCTGGCTGTGCGACGGGTCAGCACTGAGGAGGCCACAGAGCAGCAGATAGACGAAGTGCTCGCAGTCGCGGAGGACATCTCAGCCGAGATCCAGGGTGTGCCGACGTTCCTGTTCTGCGAACGGATCGAAGTGGGGTTCCACACTGCAGAGACCACCGGAGCGCATCTGGAGGAGGCCCTCGTCGCTTGCCATCGGGCTCTGGTTGGCTCCTCGGGAGAAGGCAGCGGGGCGGATGCTGGCGGCGAAGAAGACAACGACGACGGCTTGCATCTCCCGGTGCTGGGCGATGTTGATGCCAATGCCGTCTCGCTACCCGTCTTCACCATTGCCGTAGCCGGTCTTGACGCGTTCAACCCATGTGCGTTCTTTGTGCTGCTGTTCCTACTCAGTCTGCTCGTCCACGCGCGAAGTCGGTGGCGTATGGCGCTTGTCGGCGGGGTGTTTGTTCTCATCTCGGGAGTCATGTACTTCGCCTTCATGGCGGCATGGCTCACGGTCTTCCAAGTCACCGGCCGGATGCGTTGGGTCACGATGGTGGCGGGAGCGGTAGCCATCCTGCTTGCCGTTCTCAACATGAAGGACTTCTTCTGGCCGGACAGCGCCGGATCGGTCTCGATTCCCGACTCCGCCAAACCGGGTCTGTTTGCACGCATGAGACGCCTCACGACCGGTGACTCGATGCCCACCGTCTTGGTGGGTACGGTGGCGCTGGCGGCGGTGGCGAACAGCTACGAACTTCTCTGCACTGCCGGCTTCCCGCTGGTCTTCACTCGGGTACTCACACTGAACGATCTCGCTACGCCGACGTATTACGGCTACCTCGCGCTGTACAACGTCATCTATGTCATTCCATTGTTGATCATCGTTGGGGTCTTTGTGTGGAGCCTCGGCTCACGCAAGCTGTCCGAAGCGGAAGGACGATTCCTCAAACTGATGTCTGGGGCGATGATGCTTGGCCTCGGGGGCATCCTGCTCATCAATCCCGACTTGCTAGAGAACATGCTGGTTGCCATATCGATCATGGCGGGTGCTTTGCTGGCGGCTGTGGTCGTGATGCTGGTTGACAGGCGACATCGCGGTGGTCGCGGAGCGCATCTCAAAGCCGGCTAATTCTCCAGCCGAACGAGGTCACAGGGCGAGTTCCATGATGCGCACCGAGTGAAAGGCACCCATTTTGCGCCCAACCTCATCGAGTACCCCGACGTTGCGATACCCGAGCTTGGTGTGCAGCACCACAGACAGATCGTTGGGCAAGGCGATCAGCGCATAGGCGCGGTGGAGGCCCTTGGCAGCCACCCTGGCGAGCAACTCGGTGAGAAGCGGCCGTCCCAAGCCTCGGCCGATAGCCGCTTCGTCGAGCACAATCGTTGTCTCGACTGAACTGTCGTAGGCAGTCTTGGAGCGGAATGGGCTCGAAGACGCGAAACCCATAACCTTCTCCTCGATCTCGACCACGACCAGGTCGTAGCGCGACGGGGGTTCGTACTTCTCGAACCACTCTGCACGCTCCTCCTGCGTCCATGGCTCCGTATCGAACGACGTGTGGCGGTTCACGATGTACGAGTTGTAGATCTCGTTGATCCGTTGCAGGTCTTCCCTCGTCGCGGACCTGATTAGCGGTTCCATGGCCGCAACAGTACCGGCGCGCTCACGCCACAGCGACCTGCAATCCGAGTCGGTGAAGTGGCCTAAGCCCTGAGCCGTTCGAAGGCCTGAACGAATTCGACCGGCTTCGCCATCTTCACGGCTTCATAGGACACCGACGAGCCGTCGGCGAAGTCGATGGTGAGGGCGTAGCTCATCTTCTTCTTGTCGACCGTCATTCCGACCACGTGATCGAGTGGCAGCTGAGTGAGCATCTCCTTGGGCTTGCCACTCATGGGGCCGTGTGCAAAGGCCATCAGCCGTTGCGCCGATACGCCGAGCACGCTCTGTGCGGAAGGGAATTGAGTCGCCAAGCCGCCTCCATCAGGAGTTGCGCCCTCTCCGTTTGCGCCGAACTTCTCTGCAGCAATCGCGCCGACCACGCCACCGACCCCGAAGCCGACCTGGCGGCCCAAAGTGCCCACGGGTTGGACGACAGTTCCCGCTTCGACCTGTTCACCTGCGTAGAGTTCTGAACCGCTGTGTTTGTGGATCTTCTTTGCCCAATTGACCACGGGTGCTCCCTTCGTTGCTGCTCGGTCTTCGACCCTCCTCTCGACAACCTTGAGTTACACCGGCGTAATTGATCCTGACGGCCCATTCCGCGAAAAGCAGGATTGGTCAACACTGGCGGGACGCTCTAGAAGGTATTCGGGTGCACCGACTCATGCGAGTCCTGGCGGCGACGGATCCCGCCCTGGCCGAACACGGAAACCGAACCGCACACTTGGCGACTGAAGTCGCAGTGCGGATGGGCATGGCCCGTGACTACGTCGAACGAATCGGGGCAGCGGGTCGTTATCACGACATCGGCAAGCTGTTCATATCCCGGGAAATCCTCGACAAGCCGGGGCCACCGACCAAGCGTGAATGGGTGGAGTTGCGTCGTCATCCGCGTATCGGCTTTGAGCTCATCCGGAAACGAGTCCCCGCACCGATCGCCAAGATCGTCCTGACCCATCACGAGCGCGTCGACGGTCAGGGCTACCCGGGTGGCATCAGCGGGAGGGAGATCCCGATCGAAGCTCGGGTGCTGCAGGTTGCCGATGCTTTCGATGCCATCACGAGCCAAAGGCCCTACCAACCGGCGTTGCCGGTTGCCTATGCCGTCGATGAACTGAAGAAGTACGCGGGGACGCAGTTCGACCCAGATGCAGTCAACGGAATTCTGGAGCTCGTCGAAGATCCCCGCTGGGCAGATGCGGGTTCAGGGAGCCGACTCCGTGACGGTATCGCGGTCTGACGTAATCCCGACACTTTCCCCGCCGTTTGCACGCCCCGCGCGTTGTTTGACCGGTACACCCGCGATGTCCCGAGGTGACGACATGGAGGCGCCCGACTGGGTGATGCTGATACTGCGGGCGGGTACCGGAAGCGTCATCCTGGCACACGGAGTCAACCACGCCCGGGGCCGTCGCCGCACCACAGATTGGTTTGCCTCGATCGGCTTCAAGCGGCCCGCAATGCAGTGGCTTGCTTCGACCGCCAGTGAGATCTCGATCGGGGTTCTGCTGATCCTGGGTCTGCTGACCTCGCCTGCCGCCGCAGGTCTGGTCGCCGTGATGCTCGTGGCGTTTTGGTCGGTTCATCGGCACAACGGCTTCTTCATCTTCAGACCGGGTGAAGGCTGGGAGTACGTTGCCACGCTGGCCATGGTCGGTGCTGCGCTTGCCATCGGAGGAGCGGGCAGCATGTCGATTGATCATGTTCTGGGGATCGAGATGACGGGTGTCACGGGAGCGGGGTTGGTCGTTGCGGCCGTCGTGGCTGCTGCTGCACAACTCACCATCTTCTATCGACCGGCCCCGTCCGTCGAGCCAAGCTCGACGAACAAGCCCGCCTAGCAGCCGGGGTCGCTCTAGCCGTCGCTCCGTTCTGGAACCGGCACCGCCACGCGAGCTGTGCGACGGGTGAACCAGTAGATGCGCTTGAGATGAGCAATGACATCGGTCTCGAAGGCATAGTTGGCAACCCGGTTTGGCTCATCGGCTACAAGCCGGACGGCCTCGAATTCGTCCGCCTTGCGTGCCATCGAGTTGATAGTCGACTTCATCGCTGCACAGCGATGGGCTGCCGCCTCGTTCTTCTGAGTAACCGCCAGCATGGCCAGCTCATACGCGTCGAGGATCTTGGTGTGGAACTTCTCGATGAGCTGGCTGGTTTCCTTGCTGACCACGAGGTCCTGCTCCAGTCGAGAGAGGCCAAGCTGAACGAGGTTGGTCTCGATGATGTCGCCGATGGCCTCTAGGTTGTTGGTTGCCTCCATTAGCTGGAAGAGCTCATCCGAATCGCTGGAGCCGAGCTCCTGCTTGCTGAGCCGGCCGAGATAACTGACGATGGACCCGTAAAGGGAATCGACCTCGTCGTCCATCGCCTCGATGGTGATCAGATCGTCACCGGTTCCGCCCAGAACAGCCGGGATCGAGTCCGCCAGCATCTCCCGAACCCGCTGGGAAAGCCGCAGCAGCTCGAGCCGGGCCCGGTCCAGCGCTATCGAGGGGGTGCGAATCAGCCCGTCGTCGAGGTACTTCGGCATGACCACCGGCGCTTCGGGCTTCTCGGGAACCAGCCGGTACGCCAGATCGGCGAACTGCCGGGTGAACCAGATGAAGATCAACGTATTGACCACATTGAATATCGTGTGGGCGTTGGCGATCTGGCGGGCCAGGCCCCCGCCGAGGCTCTCAACGATGGCTGCCAGTTGCGAGATGAACGGAATCCAGATCACGACGCCCAACACATTGAAGAGGGTGTGGACCCAGGCGGCCCGGTGCGCATCCGGCGGTTTCCCGATGGCCGCAAGCTGCGCAGTCACGCTCGTTCCAATGTTCGCTCCGAGAATCAACGCGATGCCCGCGTCGAGCGTGATCAAGCCTTCGAAGGCTAGGGCGAGCACCACCCCCGTTGTCGCAGAAGAAGACTGGATGACCGCGGTGAAGATGGCCCCGGCCAGGATCCCTGACACCGGATTGTCCATCCCGGCCATCCAATCACGAAACGCTTCGGATTCCCCCAAGGGATTCATGGCATCGCCCATTACCGCCATGCCGAAGAAGACCAGACCCAGTCCGAGGATGAGATCCCCCTGAGAGCGGCGTCTTTCGTTCTTGGTCACCAGCCGCAGGATGAAGCCGAGCGCGATCATCCCCAGCGCATACCGGGAGACTTTGAATGCGATGATCTGGGCCGTGATCGTGGTCCCGACGTTGGCACCCATGATGACGCCGACCGACTGCTGCAAGGTCATTAAGCCGGCGGTGATGAAGCCCACGACAAGCACGGTGGTTACAGAGGAGGACTGGATGACTGCGGTTACGCCGGCACCCGTACCGGCCGCGGCAAACCGGTTGACGGTCAATCTGCCGAGGATGCTGCGCATCCTGTCGCCGGCTATGACGCGCAACGACCGGGTCATCCGATCCATACCCATGAGAAAAAGGGCAAGACCGCCAAAGAGACCCGTCACCACGACGAAGGTATCGATGGAGCCGTCGCTGGTAGTTCCCTCGACGACTCCGACTATGACAGTAGCGAGCACTACCCAGTCTCCTCCCTGGATCGTGCGATTACGGGACCATAGTCGCCAATGGTGAGCAGGTGCTAGGACCGGCTCACAACACCGGCAATCCGAGTCCGCGGCTTATCACCAGACGCTGGATCTCCGAGGTCCCTTCGCCGATCTCGAGAACCTTGGCATCGCGGTAGAGACGGGCCACCGGCGAGGACTCCATGAACCCCGCTCCGCCATGGATCTGAGTAGCAATCCGTGTAGCCGAGACGGCCGCCTCAGTTGCGTAGAGTTTTGCCACTGCCGCTGCCTGCCTGATGGGCCGCCCGACGTCGCGCAGCGCCGCCGCCCGGTAGGTCAGCATGCGGCTTGCTTCCACCATCACTTGCAGGTCGGCACACTGAAATGCCACGCCCTGGTTGGCACCTATGGGTCGCCCGAAGGCGTGACGCTCTTTGGCGTATTCGACAGAAAGCTCGAGACAGGCTTGCGCCAGTCCCACTGCCAGCGCCGCGATCGCGATCCTGCCGTCATCGAGAATCGCAAGAAACTGGGCGAAACCTCTGCCGCGCTCCCCCAGTAGGTTGGTAGCGGGTACCCGACAGTCCTCGAACACCAGCCCGCGGGTGTCGGAGGCGTGCCATCCCATCTTCCGGTAGGCCGGTTCGACCGTGAAACCCGGGGTTCCGCTTGGGACGATGATCGTTGAGATCTCATCCTCACCGGTTCGAGCGGTGACGGTAACGACCGATGTCATGTCCGTGCCAGCGTTGGTGATGAACGCCTTCGAACCGTTGATCACCCACTCATCTCCATCCAGTACCGCCCGAGTGCGGGTCGCTCCGGCGTCAGAGCCCGCTTCGGCCTCGGTAAGGCCAAACCCGGCAAGAGTCCGCCCAGCGAGGAGGTCGGGCAAGTACTCGCCCTTCTGCGTCTCGTTCCCGAATGTGTAGATCGGATTGATACCCAGACCTACGCCCGCTTCGAGCGTTATCCCCATCGACTGGTCGACCCGCCCGAGTTCCTCGATCGCCACGCACAACGACGTGAAATCGCCACCCATCCCACCCCATTCCTCGGGGAAGGGCAGTCCGAACAACCCGAGTTCACCCATCTGGCGCACAACGTTGATCGGAAAGACGGAGTGTTGATCCCACTCTGCTGAATAGGGAGCGATCTCGCTCTCGGCAAACTCACGGACGACACGGCGAAAGGCTTCGTGTTCGTCACTCAGTTCAAAACGCAAGCGTCAACTCCCTTCGATCTCAGATCCGATGCTCGTCCGGGTCGGTAGCACGCCATGACGGGTCAGTAGATCCACGACGCGCTCCAACGGCAAACCTATGACGGTCGATCGCAGTCCTTCCACTGCGGCCACAAAGCCACGCCCTCTTCCCTGAAGGGCGTAAGCACCGGCCTTGTCCAATGGTTCTCCCGTCTCGGCATACGCCGCAGCTTCCTCGGGCGATATCGTGCGGATGGTCACCCGGGAGGTGTCGATGCCGTGCTCGATCGGGACGCCACCGGCAGCCACCAAGGCAAAGCCCGTACAGACGGTGTGGGTCCTTCCCGCTAGCGACAACAACATGTCGGCCGCATGGTCCTTGTCGAGCGGTTTACCGAGGACTTCGCCACCGAGAACTACGGTCGTGTCGCAACCAAGGATCAGCGTTCCCGAGCGACGGTTGCGTGCGATTGCCCGCGCCTTCTCCACAGCAATCCGGATCACGTAGTCCTCCGGAGATTCCTCGGGGAAGCGCGTCTCGTCGATCTCCGGTGCGGCAACTTCGAAGTCGTAGCCGGCCATGTTGAGCAGAAGACGGCGACGCGGAGAACTGCTGGCCAGCACGAGGGACGGCTGCCTCTCTGGTTCCTGGTCATCCCGCGACGCCATGTCGTCACGGTAGCGTCTGAGCGCCATTCGAGTCGGAGGTACGACGGACCGCCTGTCTGGTACCGGATCCCGGAAGAGGGCTGGCTAGTCGAACGCGCTGATGCCGGTTATCGCTTGACCCAGGATCAGCGTCTGTATCTCATTGGTCCCCTCGTAGGTGAACACCGACTCGAGGTTGTTCATGTGCCGGATGACGGGATACTCGAGTGTGATTCCATTGGCACCCAGAATCGATCGCGCTTGGCGGGCAACGTCAAGCGCCATCCGGACATTGTCCATCTTGCCAAAGCTGATGTCTTCGACACCGGCGGTACCCGCATCCCGCATCCGCCCTATATGAAGGGCCAGGATCATGCCGCGGTTGATAGCGATCATCATGTCGACGAGCTTGCGCTGCGTGAGCTGGAATCCGGCGACCGGCTTGCCGAACTGATGCCGCTGTCGCGCGTAGTCGAGGCTGGCCTCGTAGCAGGAGCGCGCTGCGCCGACCGCACCAAAGAGAATCCCGAGGCGCGCCTCGTTGAGACACGACAGTGGGCCCTTCAATCCAACAACACCGGGGAGCACCGCATCGCCCGGCAACCGCACGTCTTCAAGCGC
>JASJAS010000154.1 GCA_030066875.1 Acidimicrobiia bacterium
CCAACAATGCAGAAGCGAAGCCGATAAGAGCCGGTGCCGTCCTTTCAGCTACCCCGAGATCACACGCCGACAGCACAACGATGGATGGCATACCCGCTACCCGCTCAAAATCAACGATGTGCAGTGGTCCATCTGCCACGTCCAGCTTCGATGCGAACGCGTTCTCCTCGGAGATGTGGCCGTGTGCAGCAAGGTGGGTGACCCGCGTCCCCGAGCACAACTCCAGTATGGCGGACCTGGTCGCGTCAGACCGGACCAGCACGATGTCACCGTCGCGCTCGAGCTGGCGGACTTCCTCTTCCCCGTGGGTCAGACCGGGTCCACATGCCAGGAGTCGACCCGACCTCACTACCTCAGCCCGGTTGCGTGACAGCCAGGTCGAGAAGCTTGGCGTAACGCTGACCGCCGAGTCACGAAGCTCCGGCAGTACGCCCCAGGGGACGGCAGCGAGGAGCGGAGGAGGGCATATCACCACCCGGCCGCCTGGATTTGCCAGTAGACCCCGCAGAGCATCGCCATACTCTGCTAGTTGCTTCGACAGCGCCGTCTCTGCCGCTGATTCGCCCCTCGCGACCGACTGCACGTGTGTCCGAATGGTCGCAGACGCGGCCAGTGCTCTTGCTCGATCTAGGACCACCATGTGACTTCCGTGCTCGGTGAGAGATGCTCCTACGAGATCTCTCCCGAGGAACGTGAAGGTGACGAAATCTGTCAGAGTCCCAGCAGCTATCTCCCGGTCCAGATGATCAAAGCCAAGTGGGGGTGGAGTCCGCAGCGGACCGGCCTTCCAGGAGGCAAGCTGTCCCGCCGCGGCTGCTAAGCCCTCATCATCTTCAGCTTCCCTTGCCATCATCTCGATCTCGGCGAGACGGGCCGCCTGCTGGTCACCGGGCGTGATGGTGAATGCGTCGGACCCTAGGACACGTTGTCGTTCGATAGCCTCTGCGACTTGTCTGGCGTTGTTCGATCTGAGCGCGTAAGCCACGCCCCGGTCGGCAAGATCGCGGGCGTGGGTGGTAGCTCTGAGCCGGAGTTCGGTAGCTCCGAGGGAAAGCTGGTGAGTGCGAAACGCCTCGAGTCCTTGGTCGACCGCTGCTTCGGCCTCAGGGAGGCTGTCGTTCATCTCGGCAAGCAGTGCCCGAGCGTGCCAGCCTTGCAGTGCCAGGTCGACGCGAGGTGATTCGGCTTCAGCTCCAACTGCGGCGAGGCCGGCTCGCAGCGCACCCTCGTCTGCGCCCTCGGCCAGCGCATATTCCATCAGGAGCTGATTGGATTCAAAGCCCAAGCCATAGTCGTCTAGTCGCTGAGCAAGTGTGTGCGGGTTGAGGCCGAGTTCTGTCTTCCCGCTCCGTAGGCTCGCAAGGGCTTCAATGAACCGCGCACGGTCGCGCCAAGCCGGTCTGCCTTGGCGTTCGAACAGGTCAGCTGCCTCCCTTGCGGCTGCTGCCGCCTCCGGAAATCGTCGGTCGAGGAGTGCGGCCCGAGCACTGACCTGAAGGGCCAAGGGCCGCTCGATCTCTACTCGGCCAACCTCCAAGAGCTCGAGTTGGCGTGTCGCCAGCCGATAGGCCTCGTTCGGCATACCTGCCAGTAGAGCGAGTTCCGCTCTTGTCTTCATCAGAGGACCAAGGGATACACCGAGCTTCTCATACGCGGACTGGGCCTCTTCGAGGCTCAGAATCGCGGTCATGACGTCACCAGCGCGTGCCGCAATGAACCCCCTGTTCTCGAACGCGGCAGCGACACCGAACGCGTGGTCGGCGCGTCTGTAATACTCAGCGGCCAACTCGATGTCGTCGTATGCGCGGGCGACTTGGTGGGTGGTCGCAAGTGCAATCGCACGGTTGGTGTAGGCGTGGCCCAACCACACATTGTCGTTCGCCTGGATCAGGGAAGGCAGGGCACTGTCAGTCGCCTCGATCGAAGCGAGGTGATCTCCTGATCTGCTGAGGAGTCCTGCTCGCTGCATCTGTGCTCGAGCCTTGTCTATCCCTGACAGCGTCTCGATGGCGTCCTCGAGATCCTTCAGCGCTCCGCGCATATCGCCGCAATATGCCCGAGATGCGGCGAGGGAGGTGAGCGCTCCGGTCGCGACGTCGTCGTCGCCCGCTTGCCGAGCGTGGGTTAGAGCTTGCTCGAGATAGCTGATTGACAATTCGATCTGGTCTACCGCGCGAGCCGCAACACCGACAACATGCTCGATTCGAGCACTCAACCCCGGGTCGTGTTTGGCTTGTGCGAGCAACCCCTGGCCTGTGTCCAAGGCCCATTGTGGATCCGAGTCGAGTTTCGCTTCGAGTCGCTCGATCTGCTGTCTGAGTCCGGGATCGGTAGGGCCCATGGTGCCGAATCTATTCGACCGCTAGGCGGATTGGCCGGCGTTATGGGTAGCCTGATGACGTGGAGTTGAAGACGCGATCGGTTCCAGACTCGTGGACTCGGTTTGTAGCCGCACATCATGCGGCCGGCGAAGCGCAAGCTCGCAAATCAGGATTGGCGCTACCGGACCGAGTCGCGGTCCTCGAGCTGGCATGGCTCCGCACGGCTGACGAGATCGGCAACGATCCGACGGCTATACCAGATTGGTTCGAGGAACTGGTCGTGGTCGAATCCATGCGACGTAGCAAACTCGCCGTACCGATTCCCCTCACGGCTTCGACCCTCAACACGTTGGACATTGCCACCACAGCCTGGGAGCGATCGGTACACGCCTCAGGAACGTCACTTGCACGGGTGGTCGAAGACAACACTGCCCAGCTTGCGGATCGCGGTTATGCGATTCCGCTGCGGGATGCCGGGGAAGGCGTCCGTGACCTCAACTTCGATTGCGCCCCGGCGACACTCAGGGTCAGAGTCTTCCCCGCACTCGTGACCGGAACAATCGATGGAGACTTCCTGGCGGGGCCCGAACTCGTCTCTTGGAGCGGCATAGAGCCGATGGCAGTCGACACCGAGGGCCGGTTTTCTGTCGAGCGGCAGGTGGATCGGGCGGTCGCGGTTGGGGTGACCACACCAGCAGCTCGATATCGGACCGAGTGGTTTCTGGGCTAGGTGGCGAGGAGAAGTGAGTACGGATCGTGCGGCGTTCCTAGCTCGTCCGCGTCTCCGAGGCCCCACGGAACTCTGATCGATCCGGTGCGCGTTTCTAGCGCAGCGATTGCGGAAGCAATGTCCGCGACGAGATCGGGGTCAATGGCAACTCGAGCCAGCAGCGCCTCGCGCAAGGGAACAAGTTGGTGGACCCTTCTTGCCAGAGCTGCGATGGATGCGTAGCACCCTTCTGCCGAGCGCCTATTGCCTAGCATCGTGTGTGCACGGACCTCGATCGCTCGTGCCTCGGTCTCGGCAGCGGGATCGGCGAGATTCGGGGTTATCTGCTGCCACTGCTCAATCAGCCGTAGGGCCTTCTCAGGACTCTGTTGGCATAGTTCGCACAGCGCTTCGCGGCGCAGCAATCGGCGCATCGTCTGGATGGCGGCTGGGTTTTCCCCGGCGCTACGCACTTCCTGTGCGATGTCGATGGCATCCCCATACGCCCCTTCCACTAGCTGCTGATCGACGTCGATCACTGCAGCGAGGTCTGGTCGTCGAAGCTCGGACCTCAGTCTGCCCGCGATGTCTCTAGAGCTGGCACGCCCGCTCCAGACGGCCAAGATCCCCTGGGATGACAAAGCTGTCGCGAGATCAGGGTGGCCTAGCGCAGCGAAGCGCTGTGCTGCTTCCGCATAAAGCTCGAAAGCGCGCCCCAGATCTCCCTTCTCCCATGCGATACCTGCACGGCTCATCACGAGGTGCGTGTGGGCGGGCTCGGGTAGTGAATCAGCAGCACTTGCTTGCATTTCAACGAACTGCTCAGCCTCGGCAAGATTGCCGGCGCCGATTGCACAGGCGACTGCGGCCGAGGTGGCGGCCTCGACTGTTGCGCAGGGAAGTCCAATGTGGATCAGCGACCGGTACCAGCTGAGAGCGAGTTGGGGCCGGCCGGTCGACCACCAGCGAGGGCCCATTGCGGCAGCGAGCGCTGCGGCCCTGTCCGGGAACCCCGCGGCGAGGTAGGTGAGTGCGACCTCGACGTCTTCGATTGACAGCTTCGCCACGTCACTGGGATGCCGTTCAAGCTCCCCTTCAATCCATGCTGCGTGCCGGTCCCGATGATGATCCTCGATTGTTGAAGACCGCTTCAACGGCCCCCGCACGTCATAGGAGCTAGGCCCCGGCATGAGTACGCCGACATGAGTAAGTTGACGCAATGTGTCTTGGGCATCGCGCGGAGTCGGTGCCGCAAGCTCTAACGCCGTCTCGACCGGTATCGAGCCAGCGAACACACTGAGCACATGCCAGGCCTCAATCGCCTCCGGGTCCAAGTTGTCCTCGGCCCAGCGTACGGCTGTCTCGAGGGCGTCGGCGATCGCCGAATCACACCCACCGTGCGAGGCCGATATCGCGCCGGCGACTATCGCTCCGGGGACTCCGCCTGCACACCTCGCAAGCTCTTCGGCGGCATCCAATGTAGGCGCGGCTAATCCGGCCATCCGCAGCTGCCCAAGCGCTAGTTCGATTGAATCGCTCTCGGTCATCGGTCCTAGAGCCGTGAAGGCGGGCGCTGCAGCGTCGAACTGGCTACGTGATGTGGCGACTACCCGAAGACCAGCCGCAGCCCTGAGGAGTTGCTCGACTTGCTCAGCTTCGCGAGGCTCGAGCGTTGGCATATCGATTGCGATCAGCAACTGGCGCTCGCCTACGACTCTGGTGATCGCATCCACTGGATCCTGAGCGTCTGGAACTCGTACGCTGAGCGCCCTCGCGACGCTCTCGAGTAGTGGAGAGCCGGAATCAGGGGCTACCCAGATGACGGACCCTCCGTCCTCGGAAACGCTGCGGGCAGCCTCGAGTACCAAACGGCTCTTCCCCACGCCCGGCAACCCGGTGATTACTACAAACCGAAACTCCTTGATACTTGCGAGGAGCCCGGCCAGTTCGGCTTTCCTGCCGACGAGCTTCGAGATCGGCGCGGGAAGGCGACTTATGTGGACGTCGGAAGCCGTTGGAATCGCGAGTTCGTCCGCTTGGCCCAGGATTTGCAGCTCGAGTTGCCGGAGCTCCGGGTAGGGGTCCAAGCCAAAGCCTTCGCCGAGGGCGTCGGCAGCATCGCGGTAGGCGGAGAGGGCATCTGTCTGGTTCCCTGATCGATAGAGCGCCAGCATCAGGAGATAGCGCAGCTTCTCTCGAAAGGGGTTCTCCGTGATCATCGAGCGGAGGTCGCCAATCGCTGAGCGATGCTCACCCAAGGCCAAACGGGCTTCGATTAGCAGCTCCCTGGCCTCCAACAGCATCTCTTCGTATCGATGGATCTCTGGTCGAGCCCAGCTGTCGTACTCGAACTCAACCAACATGGGTCCGCGCCACAGAGTGACCGCTTCCCGCAGGAGTTTCGCGGCACCCTGGGGATCGATCCCGGCCTGAGTCCGAGCTTGTGCAACGAGTCCTTCGAACTCGTGGGCATCGATCGTGATGGCTGAGAGGTCGACGGCGTAGCCATGTGGAACCGTTCGGAGGGCATCCTTGTAGGTGCCAAGCGCGGTGCGGAGCTTCGATACGTGAAAATGGATTGCCGAGATTGGGTTCGTGGGGAGCTCCTCTCCCCACAGTGCATCGGCAATTCGGTCATTGGACATCGGCGTTGGCGCCGAGCTCGCAAGAAACGCGAGCAGCTTGCGCTGAGCGCGGGATCGTAGCTCGACCGGCACTCCGTCGAGGAGCAGCTCTAACGCGCCCAAGAGTCTCAACTCCATGTCTTGACGCTACTCGTTCGGAGTCCACCGGTTCGGCTGGGTCCCAGCAGCAGGCTCAGTCGCCGAGCAGCGTTACCACCGTCTGCTCGAGCTCGTCGTACTTGCCCTCGCCGATATGATCGAACCGGATCAGGCCATCACGGTCGAGCACGTACGTGCGCGGCCAGTAGCCGCGGCTGCCTTGCCACGAGAAGAACGTGCGTTGCCGCGTGTCGAGGGCGATCGGCCACGACACGCCAAGCTCCTCGGCGGCTGCCTGGATCGCTGCGGGATCCTCTTCGAACGTGAACTCCGGAGAGTGAATCCCGACTATCTCGAGGCCGGCGTCCTTGTGCTCGGCGTAGATATCCTGCAGGTACGGCAGGGTGTTCTTGCAGTTGTAACAGGCGAAGGTCCAGAACTGAACGATGACCACCTGACCCCGGAGATCTTCGAGACTCTCGATGTCGGTCTGCAGCCACCCGTCGATGTCGAGGAGCGGCAGCGGACTGCCCAGCATCGGGGGCGACGTCGAAGTCGAAGGGGCTGCTGTTGTTGCGGGCGCGCTTGCCACTACTTCAGCATTGTCGCCGCCGCCACATCCGGCCACGCCCAAAGCTGCCAGCCCTAGACCAACGCAGAGCCACTTCTTCATGACCTTCACTTTGGTCGCTTGCAGGGGCAGGCGGTTGCGAAACCGGCTTACAAATCCGTGAATTGAGCTACCGCGAGGCGTAGCGAGGACGGACGAACGGCCAAGTCGTCCCGATCCAATCCGAGAGCGTCTCCCAGACGACTCGGTCCATGGCGGCGCGACTCACTTTGACCCACGAGCGTACCGAGACGTCGTGAGCAGGGTCGGGGCTCGGGTAGATGTAGACGCAACCGACAACTTCGTCACCGTCGAGAATCGAGTATGTGAAGCCGGTGCGTCCCGCAAAGTCGGCAGCATGATCCTCGAGGTCTTTCAGGTTCTCTGCGAGGGTCATCGGCTCAGGCCAATCCCACTCTTCGAACCCGGGAGTAGCGCGAATGTGATCGATGCTCGACATCCACGCTTCGTGGTCCCGTTCGTTGTGTTGGGGTCCGAGGGGCTCGAGTCGGAAACCCGGGCCCGCAAAGCTCAGCGGGACATCAAAATCGGCGGGGACAAGTGGGGCAGACACGGCGATTCAGTATGACGGAGCCTGTGGTGCGCCGGCGATTTCGAAAGCTATCTCATCCGCGTAGCACCAGAACCACTCCTCGCCAGGTTCGAAGGAGCGGATGAGAGCGTGTCCGGTCTGCTGGTAGTGGGCGGTGGCGTGCTTTCCCGGCGAGTTGTCGCAGCAGCCGATGCGGCCGCAGGTCTGACAGAACCGCAGATGGACCCAATCGCGCTTTCCCGCGGCGAGACAGGCTTCACATCCCGAGGCAGTAAGGGGCGGCGGAGTCAGATCAGGCGGTAAGTGTGAGCAATCGTTGGACATGGAGCACCTCTCCTCGGCTACTTCACCGACCGCGCACGATCTGTGACACCTCTGTTCCTAGCAGCTCGATCGATCGCCTGGTGTCCTGATGTGGGATGTTCCCAGAGGCGGTGTGGAGCATGAACCGCTCGATGCCGAGGAGTTCGCGCCAGCGCAGGATCTTGGCGGCGACGGTTTCCGGATTGCCCACCACCAGCGAGCCATCGGGACCGGCCATCCAGTCGAACTGCTCCCGAGTGAGCGGTGGCCAGCCGCGCTCTTGCCCGATCTTGTTCATGACGTAGGTGAACCCTGGATAGATCGCCTCGACCGCCGCGTCGCGATCGTCGGCAATATGCCCGAGGCCATGAACGGCCAGCGGGAAGTCGTCGGGATGGTGGCCTGCCTCGAGCAGTGAACGGTGGTAAAGGTCGACCAAAGGGCGGAAACGGGCCGGATCGCCCCCGATGATGGCCAATGCGACCGGCAGCCCCAGCCGTCCGGCTCGCACTACCGATGCCGGCGTGCCCCCTACGGCGATCCACACCGGCAGCGGCTGCTGCTGAGACCGGGGGTAGACGGCCTGATCGCGAAGCGGGGCCCGGAACTTGCCTTCCCAGCTGACGGTTTCGTTGTCACGAATCGTCAACAGCAAATCGAGCTTCTCTGCAAAGAGCTCGTCGTAATCGGAGAGTGAGTACCCGAACAGTGGAAACGATTCGATAAACGATCCCCGCCCAACCATCAGCTCGGCTCGCCCCTCCGAGATCAGGTCGAGGGTTGCAAAGTCCTGAAAGGTGCGTACCGGGTCGGCGGAGCTGAGCACGATCACCGCTGAACTGAGCCGGATTCGCTCCGTGCGGGCCGCAGCGGCGCCAAGCGCTACAGCAACCGCCGACGCAGCCATGTCAATCCGATGGTGCTCCCCCAGCCCATACACGTCCAGGCCGACTCGCTCGGCCAAC
>JASJAS010000155.1 GCA_030066875.1 Acidimicrobiia bacterium
ACGCCGATAGTGGAGCGGATGATCCTCTCTTCGCTCACCTTCTGATAGCGGGGATTGATCGCCATGCATTCCATGACGATGGCGTCGACAAACGGGGATACCCAATCCCTGACAACATTGATCTGTTCCAGGATTGTCGGCGAACCGATCCGCTCGATCGGCCGGTCATTGCCTTCCGGGTCGATGACCGCGGCGAAGCTACCCGTCGACTTGCCGACCGTGAACATATCCGCCTCGCGCAGCATTCCTGCGATGAGCCTGGTGACGGTCGATTTACCGCGGATTCCATTCACGTGGATGCGGTGCGGAACCATCTGCAGCCGCTTGGCGTGGCTCAGCGATTCCCCGAACCAGCGCAGCAACATAGCGATAGCAGCCACCACAGCTATCGAGAAGAACACAATTTGCGACGCCACTGAGACGACCTCCTCAGGGGTGTTCATCGGTCGAGGGCAGCCGGCGCCTGAAGGTGGTTTCGGTCGATTCCGTAGTGACTAGCTACTTCGTGCTGGCTGGAGGTAGACCGAGTGCTGCCGGCACTATCTCCCGTTGGTGGTACCAGCGGCCTCGGCGGCGCGTTGGGACAGTATGTCCCGGACTTCCTGGATGTCTCCCGGAGAGGTTCCGGCGGCGCGGTAGTAGCAGTATCCAGTCGGCAGGAAGAAGACCTGGAAGATCGAGAGCCCTACAGCCCAATTGAGTGGGGGAGGGATCGCCCGCTCAATGGCGCCGGCGACTGCTCCGGTCAGGCCGTTGCCGGCTGCCCGGCCGACGCCGTTGGAGAAGTTGGCGAGGCCGAAGATGGTGCCGCGATGCTCCGGAAGATTGACGTCGGAAATGAGGGCAAACCAGTTGGGGGAGTCGGCTCCGGTGAAAGCGACGGCAAGCAGGGCCGTCAGGAAGGCACCAGCCGCCCACGGGTTGGTGACCAAGTTGCGTAGTACCTCGGGCACGAGGGTCGCGGTTCCCGCACCGTTGGTCACGTCGAGTCCCCGCAGCGGGATGAAGAAGAACATCAGGAAGAAGGGGATCGCGCCCAGGATTCCCACGGCCGACACGATCGCTCGCCCGCGCAGTGTTCTGCGCTGGACGCGGTCCCCGATGTGCCCGGCCACTATCGAGAAGAGGCCACCCAATTGGAAGATGGCGGCAAAGATGCCGCCCACTTTTGTTGCCGTTGCCGAGTCGTAGCCGACGGCCAGTACCTTCTCTTGGTAGAGAAGCGGTACCCATATCAGCGAGCCGTATGCGACCTGGGCGCTGAGACCCTGGATGATGAGCCACAAGTTCGTCCGGCGTTCGAACAGAGCCGGTATTTGCTCCGGCTCGATTCGATATTCGTAGCCGAGGCCTTCCTCGTGGACCTCGGCCAGGGCCGGCTCCCGCAGTCCCCGCGGCGGATCGTAGGTGAACAGATAGAGCACGGCCGTCGCGGCCCCGAGCACCGCGATCACCAGCAATGCCAGGGAGAAGTCGTCGGCACCCAACTGGGAGGCGAGCAGTCCACCGACGATACCGCCGATGCCCTGCGACAGTCCCCAGAAACTCATCGCCAGGCCGCGGCGGCGCGGGGCGACAAAGTCACTGACGACGGAGAAGCCGACTGAGGCGATTACTCCCAGCCCAATCGCGGTAACGGTCTGCCATAGAAAGAGCTGCCAGAAGTAGTTCGCGGTCGAGGAGAGTCCCGCCCCAGCCGCCCAAACAACCGTACCCCAAAATAGGAGGCGCTTTCGGTCCGATCTGTCGCCCCAATAACCCCAGCCGACGGCGCTGAGCGCCGTTACGAAGATGACGGTTCCGGTGAGGAAGCCGATAGCCGCTTCGGACGTATTGAGTGCTTCGGTGATCGGCAGCACCATCGAAGGAATAGTGGCCAACGCGGCGTTGTCGAGCGATGCCAGCGTCACGAACACGACGATGGTGAAGAGGATGTGCCCGCGCCCTCCCCACCACTTCGGTGTCGGCCGATTGAACATGCGCCGCATTCTGGCAGGGACGGTTCACCTACCGTTCTTGCGGACACAGCCGGGGTATGTCGCCGCCAGAATCCGCAAGAACGTGAAGGCCAAGATATGAAGGCGCCCCTTCCGAGGAAGGGGCGCTTTCTAGTCCAGTGGCGATTTGTTGTTTAGTTCCAAAAGGACACGTACGTGTTGGCTTCGACGGTCTCCAGATCGCTCTGCAGAATCCCGTCGTACGAGTAGGTGTACAGGCTGTCGCCGATCACCAGGGATCGTTCGATGCCGGGCGCCCACCAGTACTCCTCGCCTTCCTTGTCCTGTGCGTGGGTGATGCGTCCGATTTCTTCGATACCGTCACGAGTCGCCTTGACTGCAATGGCTCCGGAGAATCCGCTCTCAGTCTCGGTGTCCTCGTCCCAGCTCCACTGCTGTACCGGGATAACGGTCAAGCCGGTTTGCGGCCAGTGGAGGAAGGCTCTGTGGTCGTACTCGACGCTCGAGTAGCCGTCATCGAGGGTGTAGTTGTGGATCCGTTCCGGGTTGGCCAGATCACTCACGTCGAACAGCGAGATCTGAGTGCCGAGCGTACGCCCCTCCTCGGTGGCATCCTGGCCGATGCCGAGCAACAGCCCGTCACCAACCGGATGGAGGTACGCCGAGTACCCGAGGATCTTGAGCTCGCCGACCACTGTCGGATCGGTTGGGTCCGAAAGATCGATCGTGTACAGCGGATCGGTTTGGCGGAAGGTAACGACGTAGCCGATGTCATCCATGAACCGCACCGAGTAGATGCGCTCGCCCTTGCCGAGGCCGCCGACCTTGCCGATCTCGACCAACTCGCCGTCTTGCTGCTCGAGCACCGTGACAAAGCTCTCAGATTCACGGTCGCCACCCCACCACCAGTCGGGGGAGGAGGTGGTGGCCACCCGGAGATTCCCTTCGTACTCGGACATCGACCACTGGCTCAGCATGAAGCCTTCTACCCGGCCGGTCGCCACGTAGGTTGTGCTCCTTGGGTTGGAGATGTCGAACTTGTGGATGTCGGTCGTGTACCCGTCCATCGCGTCTTCGGCGTCGGCTTCATCGAACACCTGCCAGTTCTGCCAGGCAGCGGAAGCGATGTACATCGCATCGGTTGATGAGTACACGATGTTCCCTGCCGCCATTACCCCGACTGCGTCGTCGATGTTGAGCCGGTTGTCGATGTCGACGGTGAGCACCGTCAGCATCTCTAGTCCCGAGAACTCCTCGGGGTGGTGAGCGCTGCTGCAGTCGAGCAGGGCGCCTTCCTTGATGACGCGGCCCGAGCCGTCCTCGAGCACGTAGTACGGGACCCAGTTGTCAATGGTCGAGTCCATGATTACCTGACGGTTGTGCGCCACTGCATCACGCTCAGCCTTGAGACCACTGGTTTCGGGGTACTGGAACTTGAGCCCGGTGGGCATCGAGCTGACGACGATCCGCACCGAGTCGCCGACCATGCGGGCGCTCACTTTGCTGCCGTCGACATACAGGGTGCGCTCGATCTGGGGGTCATCGATGTTCGAGATGTCGATCTCCATGAGCGTTGCGATCGGAGTTGGGTACCACACCTCGGAGACCGCATCGGAGGCGATTCCCGGCTCGACCAACGGAGTGGCATAGCTGTCACCGAAACCCATCACGAGGACCCGGTCACCGGAGATGAACAGATCCGAGGCCCAGCCCGTTTCAAGATTCGCCTGCCCGGCCAGGCGCGGTTCGTCACCGGTGACATCGATGATGTACAGCACGTTGCCGCTGGTAACGACGATCTTTGTGCCGTCGGTCTTGATGATGTCCGGTTCGTCGACCCCGAGTTCTTGGATGTTGGTCCCTGAGTAGTCGACACCCTGTACCAGCGAGTTGCCTGCTGATGGAGCGGCGGTGGTGGGCGCGAAGGAGCCGGCCTCGTCGGCTGCCATCTCCTCGACTGCGAGGTCGATGCCACCCCGGAACCAAGGCCCGTAGTAGCCGAATTCGAACCCATACGGTCCAACCATGTCGACCGCGTGGCTCTTCACATAGTCGAGGAAGTCCTCGCATGCGTCGAACGGCTGCAGACCGTACGAAACCGGTATCGCCTGAATCGGTGGACGCGTGTCGGTGGTGCCGCCGCTCGTAGTCGTCGCCGATTCCGATGTCGATGTGCATGCAGCGGCCAGCACGACCAGTGCTGCGAATGCGATGGTGAAGCGTTTCATCTCTCTTACCCCTGGTTGGCTCCTGGCTGTCCTCCTTCTGATGCCGTGAAGGGGGTTCCAGGTTCCCGGCTTTTCGCGAATAGCCGGACGGGTATGTATCGGTCGGGGCTGTCAGCGGCTCAAGGCGCCCAGAATCGCCCCTGTCAACACGTCGTAGCCGGTGGCGTTTGGGTGGATGTCGGGCGGTGTTTGTCATGTGCGTTGTTGCGGTTGCGGTACCCCGCATAGGGCTGAAGCCATCGGCGATGACGAACCCGTACTCGGCTGCCGTGGAAACGGCGATGTCGTTCAACGATGCCAAGGCATCGTTGCTCTGCGCCTCGAAGGCCACCTCCGCCTCAAACCCGAGGCTGAACGGGTTGTAGGCAAGAAGGAAGACGACCTCGGCGTCTCCGAAGGCGTCCTCGATGCTGCTGAAGATCGAATCGAGGTTGGCTGCGTAGGCCTGCAAAGAGGCGTCGATCCGACTCGCGCACGGCAACGCGGCTATGTCCTCGCTGCAGTCTGATGACGCGAGGTGGCCGAGCAGATCGTTGGCTCCGATGTCGATGGTCACGTACTCGACGTCGTGGTCGCGCCCGAAGGCTGTGGCGTCGTCCAGCTGGCTCCCCAACAGCATGGTGCCGGAGGTCTCTCCCGAGATTCCGAAGTTGCGCAGCCCATACGGGATCCCGTCGTCCAGGCTCAGCTCCCGATGCACCTGCGATACGTAGCCATCCGCATAGCCATCTACGCCGACCGCGGCCGCCAGCGAGTCCCCCAGCGCTACGTAGTACTGGTCTCCCTCGACCGCTGCGGTGTCAACCCCCGGCGCATACGGGGCTACGTCGACCTCGGCGATCGCGATGCCGCCCAGGTTTCCAAACGACGCCAGGAGTACCCCGGCATCGACGCTGCCTTCGCTGCTGGCAACCCCGGTGACGACGATGACGTCATCGCCGATAACGACGCTTTGCACGTCGGCGCCCTCTTCGGCGAGCGCCCGGTTCAGGTCGGCAACCCGTCCGATCATGTCTTCGACGGCGTCGCGGGCCACGCCCGGCATCGTGAACATACCCACGTCGGCCTCGAGCAGCTCGAGCTGCAATTGACCCCCAGATGTATCCGCTGTGAGTTGTCCGTCTACAGACAGCCGGCCGTTCTTGAAGTCACCGGTGAATCCGATGAGGGCAGGCTCGCTCGTTGTGTTGAGGATGTCGATGGTGATGCGCTGAAACGGCGTGTCGGTTTCGGCAAGCGCATCCTGCAGCACCGCGTTCAGCTCCCGTTCCGTTAGCTCGACTCGGAAAGTGTTGTCTTCAACCGACGCTTCGATCTTGCGTTCAGCGCTGGCGAGCACGTCGGGGTCAGCTGCATCCACCGGTCCGGACCGGTCGGCGGAGAGCGCGGCCAAGATCTCCATCGCGCCGTAGGCGCCGATAGCAAGTGAACCAGCCATGGCCAACACGAGCACAGCGAGAACGAGGCGACCCAGCAGCGGTGATGCGGTCAGCGCTACGACCACGGAGGTGATGACGATCGTTGCTGCGGTGACTAATGCGTAGGTTTCGCCGACGGTGAAGGCTGCCAATGTCCCGGCGGCAAGTGCTGCGAGTGCCCCAAAGAAGACGATGGCAAACCGGAGTGTTCCGCTGACCCGGGAAGGGTGGTTCATTCTGGGGAGCCTAGGAGGGTCGTGGTTTATCCAGGCTCAGCCGAGCTTGGCCAGCTTTCCCTCGATTGCCGACGGATCGAACTTCCCCTGCAAGTAGAAGCGGCGCATGCCACGCTCATGCATCCCGGCGATGATCGAACGAACCTGATTCCACGTTCCCCGAGGCGTGTTGCGCATCGCCGCTTGCCGCTCGAGCTCGTCGGGGTCCGTTCCAGCCTTGGAGGCGATCTCGGCCAGTAGATCCTTGTACTCGGACTCGGTGTCGGCGGCGATGACCTGGCCGGAGCTGCTGATGAGCAGATCTTCAGGGTTCCGGCCGGCACTGCGGGCGGCATCCCTGGCCCTCGCCACCTTTCCCGCGAAGACATCCGGTGCGTCGGGGTAGGCGTTGAATTCGTCGGCATAGGCGCCGGCAAGTCGGGGCGTCTTTTGCTTGCCGGTCCCACCGACGACGATCCGTAGCGCCGGTCGGGGTTGGATGTCGAAAGCTTTGAGGGCGTAATGGTTGCCGCTGAAATCCTGCGGCGGGTTGCTGAATGCGGCTCGTAGGTAGCCGAGCGCTTCCTCGGCCATCTCGAACCGAGTCGCCGTGTCGGGGAAATCGATGCCGAAGTTGGTGTGTTCAGCCTCGAGCCATCCGGTGCCTACACCGAGCTTGAAGCGTCCCCCGGCCATTTGCTGGATGGTGGCGGTGGCCTTCGCCAGCACCGCGGGGTGACGGAAGGTGACGGGAGACACAGTGATCGAGAGCTCGATCGAGGACGTTTCCCGTGCCAAACCGGCCATGATCGCGAAAGCGTCGTAGGCCGGCGCGGACAGCTTGTCGTCGCTCATGCCGTAGATGTAGTGATCGGGAATGGCGAATGCGGCAAGCCCCTTTGCCTCTGCCCATTTCGCCGCGGTCAGGAACTCGTCGTAGTCTGCGCCGACCGCTTGCAGAGCATATTCCATCGGCTCATTGTTGCATCGACGAGACAAGGGGAAGTGCAAGCGGCGTTCCGTCCGTCAAGAAAGAATCGGTTCTGCCGACATAGGAAGAGAGTGGCATCGCAACGCGCCTTCGTAGGCACGGCCGGGCAAAGCATCTTGTGGTTTGTTGCGGCCCTGCTTGTGGTTTCTGGAAGTGTCCTCGTCGCTTCCTGGCTGAGCTCGACCTCGAACAAAGTCGATCGGGCAACTCTTGACAGGGGGGCAGATGCTATGTCGGCCAATATCGAGGAGCAGATCAGGCTCCTCGAGCTTGCCGGCACCGGAGCTCAGAGTCTCGTCGGGCAGCCCACCGGCCAACTCGATATCACTGGCCTGGTGAGCCAGATCGACACATCGGTGTTTCAGGCACTCTTGGGTGTCGTTTCTTATCCCGTTACCGACGCAGGGGTGCTCGAAGGAAAGCATGTCGACCTCGACCTCACGCCCTTCGACTTCGCCGTACCGCAGATCGAGGTCACTCTCGAGGAGGTCGAAGAGCTGTCAGGTACCGGCCATGCCTTCTTCAGCAGACCGTTGATGACTACCGATCCTGATCGATTCGACTACGTGGTGGCCATTCCGGTCGAGTTGGGTGAAGATACTCAGCTCGTGGGCGTCGTGTTTAGACCCGACAAGGTGCTCGATGCCGCCGTCGAGGGCACCGGTGAAGGCCAGTACGCGGCGGAGCTGGTGGACAGGCGACACGGCGACCTAGTCGTGGCTAGTAACGGCCAGCCGGCGGCCGACCTCGAGTCCAGGCGCTCCCCGGACGGTACCTCCGGCTATCTCGACATCCTCGTCCGCCCCGGGACCGATTTCCCGTTCTCGCAATCCGGATGGATCCCGGCCTTGGTGATTGCGGGTGGCATCCTGATCGCCCTACTGCTCATCTGGGTTGGCCGTATTTCGCAGGCGCGCGCTGCCGACCTAGCCGAAAGGCTCCGCTTGGCCCAAGAGCTGAACGAAAGCAAGGACCGCTTCTTGGCAACAGTGAGTCATGAACTACGCACCCCTCTCACGGTTGTTCTGGGAGTGGCCGCCGAGGTTGGGCCGAACTGGGAGCAGCTTGTGGAAGCGGACCGCCAGGATCTGCTGGCAATGATGAGCGAACAGGCTCACGAAGCCTCCAACATCGTCGAAGACTTGCTGGTTGCGGCCCATTCCGACCCGAGCCGGCTCCGCCTGGCGTTGGAGCGAACCCCACTGCAACCTCATCTCGAGTACGCCCTGGCATCGCTTCCCGTCGAGACCCTCTCGCGCATCAGATGGACAGGTTCCGAGCAGATCGTCACTGCCGACCGCACCCGGCTTCGTCAGATTCTGCGCAACCTGCTCGAGAACGCCGTCAAGTAC
>JASJAS010000156.1 GCA_030066875.1 Acidimicrobiia bacterium
TAGGTGGTGTAGGCCTGCTCCAACGCTAGGTGGTGTAGGCCTGCTCCAACGCTAGGTGGTGTAGGCCAGCTCCAACGCTAGGGGTGTAGGCCTGCTCGAGCGCTGCTGATACTCCCGCTAGAGGGCCGGGGGTACACCCTCGGTGTAGGTTTCCAGAACCTCGCCGGTTCGCCCATCGACTCGTACCAAACCACGCCGGCTCGGGGGATCATCCGCTGAGAACACCAATACGTTCCAGACCGGCCGAGCCAGCAGACCCTCGAAACCCAGCACTGCCGACGCATGTCCGACGGCAAACTCGGTGGATCGATTGGCGGCGACCAGTGCCGTCCCGTCCGTCACCTTCAGTTGATGCCCGGCCACGAGGTGATAGGCACCGATGAGCACCAACCCAGCCACCATGACCCACATCCCGGGTGGTAGGCCTGCCGCAATCCCGAGCGCGGTGAGGGCGGCACCGCAGAAGTAGACGAAGCCGGCCCGGCGACGCCTTGCCGGATTGGGGACCTGGTAGGGACCCAGCACATTGGCGTCGAGATCGTCCGGCATCCCGGCCGCCGCCGCGACATCTGCGGCGACTTCGATAGGCGGGAGCTCAGGACGCCGGTCGGTCATAGTCCGGCGTGCGCCCTTTCGTACGCAGCCTGGTCAACCACATCTTCGCCACGCCTTCGGTGCCAGCGGTCCCAGACAACCAGCATCGAGGGAAGAACGAGCACGCTGGCAACGAGCGCAAAGATGATCGCCCAGAACGTGACCTCTCCGAGTTGCTGGAACGGTTTCAGCGTCGAGGTCATGAGGATCCCAAACCCGGCTGCGGTCGTGAACGCGGACCCGGCCAGCGCGCCGCCGGTGTGCGTCGTTGTCGAGCGGATCGCTTCCTCCGGGTTGTCGTAACGCTGCCGGTCCTCTTCGTAGCGGTGCGTGATGTGGATCGTGTACGGGACACCAATACCGATCGCCAGGTTGGCGATCATGGCAGTCACGGGGTTGAACGAGATACCTCGAGCCGACATGACACCGAACACCCAGAGCACGATCAGCACCACCGGCAGGATGGTGATGACGCCGAGTCCCGGCCGCCGCACCTCGATGTAGAACGTGAGCATCAGCAGGGCCATTGCCGCGAGGATCGTGATTGCGAGGGACGATGCCTGGCTGTCTTGGAGCGCAGTGACCACCCCGGAGCTGATTATGTTCTGGTTGGTAGGCACCGCGGTTACACCCGCCGCTGCCACCGGTTCGAAGTCCTCTTTGAGATCCTTCGAGAGTTGACTAGCCCCGGCTTCGCCGGCCTGTGTCGAAACACCGACATCGACGAACCGGTATGCGCCGTCAACCTCGGCGATCGTGCGGGCCATCACGTCGGGGGAAGCCACAAAGGCTTCGTCGTACAAAGCCGCGACGTCGGTGCCCGGCGCAACAGTGAGGTCTTGCTGCAATCCGGCGCCGAAGGCGAACTCCGCGAAGTCGGCGTTGAACGTTTCTGGGTTGCCTCCCTGGTCCGGGGGAAGAACCAACTGAGCAATCGCAGATACCGGCGATTCGGCGGCGGCCCTGGACCCGAACTGGATGACGTTCTCTGTGTTGCCCATGTTCGTCCAAGCGGCCACGAGTGCGTTGTGCACGTCGGGTGTTGCCACATCACCTTCGATGATGACCTCAGTTTCTTCGCCGAATCCCCCGCTGAACTCCTCAGTGATGGTGTCAAAAGTCGTCAGCAGTTCATTGCCTTCCGGCACGAAGTCGGTGAAGCTGAAAGTCGTGTCGAGCTGGGTCAGTCCGATGAAGCCGGCAATGCCCAGTATCGCTGCGGCGATCAACGTCGTGATCGCATACCTCTCGGCAAGCACCGCCGTGCTCCCCATCAAGCGCGGCAGGAGACGCTCACTCTGGTGGCCGAAGGCATCGCGCTCGAGATGACCCGCAGCCTCCGCCCGCTTGTCCAGCAATGTCCTTATTGCCGGAACCACCGTCAGCATCAGCACGAAGGCCGAAGTGATACCTACGGCGGCCAAGATACCGAAGTCGCGCAAGGCCGTGACCGGGTTCACGACGTTGGTGAGGAACCCAACCGAGGTCGTAGCAGTCGCCAGCACCAGGGCGACGCCGACCGTCTTTGTCGCCTGAGCCGCCGACTCCGTGATCGCGATTCCGGCGCCGAGTTCCTCCCGGTACCGGCTGGTCATGTGGATGGCGTAGTCAACGCCGAGACCGATCAACAGGATCGGCACGATCTGCAGGATCTCGCTGAAGTTTCCGATGATATTGAGGTACTTCGGACCGAGGATCACACCGATCCCGTTCATCCAGACGATCGAGACGACTATCACCAGCATCGTCAAGGCCATGTCGGCGAGGGCCCTCCGCAGTGCCCGAAGCCTGGTCAGCTTCCCCTTCGGGTGGATCCAGTAGACGAACATCAGGATGGCGATGATGATCAGGAAGGCCGTTCCGAAAAGCCTCCCGATCTCGCGGTCGAATTCGCTCGTATCGGCAAACAACAGGGCAAAGCTGAACGCTGATGGCTCAGCCACCGCGTATTGGCCCGAGGTGATCGCATCGGCCATGTCGACCTCGATCCCCTGCAGGATGGTGAAGTCGGGATCGTCGAGGTCCGCGACGTTGAGGAATACGACCATCAACCCGGTCTGAGCCTGCGGCACGGAGAGGTCCGAACTCGATCCATAAAGCCCCTCGACGAGCCCACGGAACTCCGGCGGCGTCTGTTCGAGGCTCTGCAACAGCCCTTGTTTGACATCATTGTCCGTGAGATTCGCCACCAGGGTTTCAAAGGGGATGCCCATCTCGTCCGCGCGAATCTGCAGGCCTTGCAGCAACGGATCCAGGTAGCCGACGATGTCGCCACCGGGCCGGTCTCTGAAGAGCTGGCTGGCCTCGCTGTCGGCTATGGCTTGGCGAATTGTCAAATAGTCCTGAAGCCCGGCAACCGTGATTAGATCGGCTCCGCCGTTGCCCCTAACGACGACCTGAACCGGCTCCTCCGAGCTGTCCTGGAAGTAGTCCGCGATGACATCCTGGGCGAGGAATTCGGGGGAATCCGGAGAGAAGCCTTCGTTGCCGGTGGCCGTTTCCTGTTGTGGCAGAAAGGCACCAAGCACCAAGGTGACAATCAGCGTGCCAACGATGATGCCCCATGGGGAGCGGCTGACCATGCCCGAGAGCAGCCTGACGAGAGTCTTCACGTGTATCTTTCCTTAGGAATTCGTGGCCGGATCCGGCCGAGAACCAGTTGTTCGAGTTCGATCAAGACGTCGAGCTTACCCGGCGGTAGAGCTACCGGATGTCACCGCGGAGCTCGGCACACCTCAACGAGCTTTCCGACGACGTCATCGACGCTGACACCACGCTTCTCGTCCTCGCCGCGCAGCCGCAGACCGGCGGTCCCGGCGGCTACGTCACTGTCCCCCACGACGAGAATCGCGGGGTGCTTCTGCGTGATGGCGCGCCGGATCTTCTCGCCGACGGTCTCGTCCGAGCCATCGACCTCGACCCGCAGACTCTGCGACTCCAGTCGAGTCGCGACCTGCTCGGCATACTCGATGTGGCGATCAGCAACCGGGACAATGGTCGCTTGGACGGGCGCCAACCAGCCCGGCAACGCTCCCGCATAGTGCTCGATGAGAATGCCGACGAACCGCTCTATCGAACCCATCAACGCACGGTGGATCATCACCGGGCGCTCACGGGTGTTGTGATCGGTGGCGTAGAGCAGGTCGAAGTTCTCCGGTTGTGCGAAGTCAACCTGAAGGGTCGATAGCTGCCAGCGGCGCCCGATGGCGTCACGGATGTGCACGTCGATCTTGGGCCCGTAGAAGGCACCTTCGCCTTCAGCGAGGTTGTAGGGAAGGTCAGCGGCTTCGAGGGCGAGACGCAGCGCTTCCTCGGCCTTGTCCCATAGCTCGTCGCTTCCAATGTACTTCTCCGGGTCCTTCGTAGACAGGTCCGCCTCGAATTCTGTGAAGCCAAAATCGCGCAAAACCATGAGGGTGAAGTCGAGGAGATTCTGCAGCTCACCAGCAATGTCGTTCTCTTCGCAGAAAATGTGGCTGTCGTCCTGAGTGAAGCCGCGGGCTCGCATCAGACCGTGGATGACCCCCGACCGCTCGTATCGATAGACGGTTCCCAGCTCGAACAGCCGCAGCGGCAACTCGCGATAGCTTCGACCCCTGTTCCCATAGATCAGGATGTGGAACGGACAGTTCATCGGCTTCATGCGGTACTCGGTCGACTCGTCGAGGACCATGCCGGGATACATGCCCTCGGCGTAGAAGTCGAGGTGTCCCGAGGTTTGCCAGAGGTCAGCCTTCGCCAGGTGCGGCGTCGACACGATCTGGTAGTCGTGCTCCAAATGGGTGCGTCTGCTGTAGTCCTCGATGATCGTCCGCAGCAGCCCTCCCTTGGGATGCCACACGGCGAGCCCACTTCCCAGTTCCTGTGGGAACGAATAGAGCTCCAAGTCCTGTCCCAGCTTGCGATGGTCGCGTTTTTCCGCCTCCTCCAGCCTCTCGAGGTAGGCGTCGAGCTCGCTCTTGCTTTCCCACGCCGTCCCGTAAATGCGCTGCAACTGGGGCCGATTCTCGTCACCGCGCCAATAGGCACCTGCGGACCTCATGAGTTTCACGGCTTTCAGCCGCTTTGTGGAGGGTACGTGGGGGCCGCGGCACAGGTCGACAAAGGCAAAGTTCCGGTAAACGGAGACTTCGGATCCCCCGGCCCCCTCGTCCTCGTCGACCGACTCGATTATTTCGGTTTTGAACGGCTGGTCGGCAAAGACCTCGAGCGCTTCAGCGACGGAGAGCTCATCGCGTTCGAACGGCTGGTCTTCGGCGATTATCTCGGCCATCCGCTTCTCGATCCGAACCAGATCGTCTGGGGTGAAAGGCGCCGCGACTTCGAAGTCGTAGTAGAAGCCATCGGTGATCGGCGGACCAATGGCGAACTTGGCGCCCGGGTACAAGTCGAGGACCGCCTGTGCCATAACGTGTGCCGCCGAGTGCCTCAGGATGTGGCGGCCGTCCTCCGAGGCGGCCGTAATCACCTCGACCGCTCCATCTTGGGTTATTGGCGCGTGGAGGTCTATTGCAGCTCCGTCAAACCTGGCGGCAACGGCAGCTTTGGCGAGGCGGGGGCCAATACTGGCCGCAATCTCGGCCCCGGTGGTGCCCGCCTCATATTGACGAGCCGAACCGTCCGGGAAGGTGATTGTCACGGGCACGGTCTACCTCTCAGCGTCTGGCGGGTAAGAGTAACCCAATGTGATGCAGGCAACGCGCTTACGTGAGACAATGGGCGCAACCTTGAAAGAAGGGCGTGTGGTGAAGGCACTCGAAGTTGCACAGAAACTCGCAGCAGGTGGCCGGGTACATGAGTTGACCGGCATGGAGCGAGGACAGTCGGCGAATCGCGTCTACCGGATTTGGCGGGGTGACGGAACCGAGGTCGCCAAGGTCTACGGAACTCCGGCCCGTGAAAGGCGCGAAACTCACGCCCTCGACGCTCTGGCGGATCTGCCGGGAACCCCTCAGATCCTCGAACGCGGTGTAGAAGGTGACGTTCATTGGGCCATCTTCGAAGACGCCGGTCGGTGGAACCTAGGCACTCTTCCCGAGAACCCGGGCCTAGCACGCAAGGCCGGCGACATCCTGCGGTCGGTCCACGAAACCGCCGCGGACAAGCTGACAAACCTGAGCCGCGGCATGGACCAGGAATGGGTTGCGGTGGACTTTCTGTCGACGCTGCGCAGATTGGAGCGTTACCGGCGACGGCTCGAAATCCCCGCAGACCTCCTGAACGACGCTCGTGAGGTAAGGCCTCCGTTTGCCTCGGATCCCCGAAGCGCTCACACCAATCCAGCCCCGGACAACTTCGTCATCGACGACGACGGCAACGTGACCCTCATCAACTGGGAGTGGGCCACGGTTGCCCCGGTCGAGTGGGACCTCTCGAAGGCCACCTGGTTGCTGGGTCTCCACGCAGGGCCATCAGCAGCCGCCGCCTTTCAGGAGGGCTACGGTCGGTCCCTCGACCAGTATCAGCTCGATCGCTGGGTGGTCTATCACACCGCGATGACATTGGTCTTCAGGGTTGAGCGCTCCATGGATGCAGCCCTGGGCACACACGAGGTATATCTGTCGGAGTTCCGCCGTGCGGTTGCGGCGTCAACCTTGAACGCCGAGGCCTGATACCTGCCGTTGGAAACGGTAAGCCTCGATCGACCGGAGCATCTCGAAACCAAGCCTCTCGTATAGCTGAACGGCACGCTCGTTGTCCGACTCCACAAAAAGCATCGCCTGGCGGACGTGGCGAACGTTGCCGAGGTAGTCCAGCCCAACCGACACGAGCCAATTGCCGAGCCCGCGTCCTTCCCAGGCTGGGACTACGCCAATGATGTAGATCTCACCAATCCCGTCTTCATGGACCTTGGTCCAGCAGCTGCCGGCCAGTCGATCGCCGTCCCAGGCGAGGAAGAACCCATCGGGATCAAACCACGGCTCCGACATTCTCTTCTCGAGGTCCCGCCTGGTCATATCCCCGTTCTCGGGATGGCCGGCAAACGCAGCGTTGTTGGCATCGAGCCAAGCCGCTTCATCAATCCCCATCCGAAAGTTCGCCAGTTGGAATCCGCTGATTTTGGTCTCGAGTCCCATCACCGGGAGGGGCCGGTGCATCTCCCAGAGCACCCTTTGCTTGTGCCAACCTCGCGAGGCGGCCGCGGCGGCAACGTATTCCTCGCGCGCCCATAGCGTGGTCGTATCGACTCCGAGATCTTCGCGCAGACTCTCGATGAGTTCGCCGGTCACGCTCCCGCCGCGGTGCTGTGGCGCCACCACCACTTCGATCGCCCAGTGACCGTCCTCACTGCCCGAGCCGCGGTGCCACGCAGCTTGCGCGTAGCCGACCACTGAACCATCAGCGAGCACGGAGATCTGTTCGCGGGCGTCGAGGGGACCGTCCAGTCGCATCATCTTGTATTCGGATAGTGGCGCGGCACCCTCGGCGCGCTGAACAGCCGCCACGAGATCGAGCACATCGTTGCGTCGATCCGATCGGAGCTGAACAATCGCGTAATCCACGCCGCCTCCGTGCGGTATCCAGCTGAGATGACCTGCTTTAAGAGCTATCGGACCATCATCCCGCAGACACAAGCCGTTCGGCCGTATCCTATGCCCGTGAGCAAAGTCGGTCTCGTCCTGGGCGGTGGCGGTATCACCGGTGCAGCATTCCAGTTCGGCGCGCTCCTCACACTGCAACTCGCCACCGGGTGGAATCCCAACAATGCCAACGTGGTCATTGGAACTTCGTGCGGCGCACTCACCGGCGCCATGGTGCGAGGTGATCAGCTCTCTCTGCAGACGTTCATCGGCAATGCCAGGTCCCGCCACGAGGTCGCCGACGTACTGCGGGATCGAGTGTTTCGACGAAGCCGCCCCTCCGGCGTGGTCCGCTGGATGCGGCGCGGCGTCCTACCGGGACTGCGCCGCCCCGACCTGAACCTCGTGCTGGGCAGTCCTTCCATCAATTCCACCGAGGGCATAGCTGAATGGGTCGAAGGCGCTCTCGGAGACCTTGCGGATACTTGGCCGGATCATGCCACGGTGATCGTCGCCTACGACCTACAAGATCGGAAACGAGTTGCCTTCGGCACCGAGGAGGCCCCTCCCGCCAGACTCAAGAATGCCGTCGCAGCCTCAACGGCCGTTCCGTTTGTCTTTCAGCCGGTCTTGATCCGCGACAAGTGGTATGCGGATGGAGGAATCGCAAGCGGTACCTCTGTGGATCTTCTACTCGGCGCCGAGCAAGCGCTTGATCTCGTCATTGTGGTTGCGCCCCTCGCTGCAGCCGAGAAGCGCCCCGGAGCAAAGTTCTACGAGGACATCTTCGATCGCTTCGGCCGTACGGCCCTCGAGCAAGAAGTTGCCCTCGTCAAGGAGCACTGGCCGGAAACGGACTTCCTCATCTTGCGGCCGGATCACCGAGTCCTTGCCGCGGCCCGCCCGAATCCCATGTCGGCGGAGGCAGCGATGCCCGCTTTCTTGAGGACCCTGCGGTCGATGAAACACGAACTCGCGGCCCCGGCGACGTGGGATCTCCTCAAGCGCCACATCGTGGTCGGATCCGAGGCGTAGCGAAGGCCGAGTCGAGAACGCACTGGAAGGTCTCCAACCAGTCATGCCACCCACAGGTGTGAGTTGCGGTAAAGCGCTGGGCAGCGCACCTGCCCGAGCGATGAAACCGCTCAGGTGCCGGCCCTAGCGATGAAATCGCTCAGGTGAC
>JASJAS010000032.1 GCA_030066875.1 Acidimicrobiia bacterium
ACGAAGCCGATGTTCTCCGCGGCGCTACGCTCGTCTACGAAAGCGGTTGCTCCAAACCGCGGAGAGGGTTCTTCGCCATCGGTGAAAAGCAGGACCACATCATGGGCCACCGGGGGTCCATTGCTTATCACTCGTGCAGCCTCGAGCAGCGTTGCCACAGCGGCGCTGTTGTCGTTGGCTCCGGACGTCTCAGGGACGGTGTCGTAATGGGCCATCAAGGCGACAGTCCGCTGCCCTTGCGATCCCGGCAGCCGGGCAATGACGTTGACTATCTCGACCGAGTCCTCGTCGCCGAAATAGTCCGGAGCATCGGTGCGGTGCAGATCCGGCTCGAGACCCAGACTGCGCAATTCGGAAACGATATAGGCCCTCACCTCCGCGATCTCGGCCGAGCCCATGGGGTGCGGTTGTTGCGCGATGGCGGCCACATGGTCGATCGCACGGTTCGCCGAGAACTCGCCGGCGGGAGCGTCGGCCGGCCTCGGGGCCGGGGCCGCCACCGAGTAGAAGCCGAGAGCCACAAACAGGACTACCAGGAGCCAGGGGGATTCCGTCGCAATCGCCGCGACTCGACTGCGCCGGTGTTGGTCGGTCACCTCTGCCTCGCCAGACGAGTCCATGACAGCGAGCCTGCCTGACGCAACGCCAGCAGGACAGGGGCAAACGGCTCCTTCGTCCTAGAGCGCGGTCCTATCCCGGTCCTCGGCGGCGATGGCGATCTTCCGGGCCATTCGCTCGAAGATCAGGTGGTGGGCCGGCAGCAGAAGAAACCAGTAGAGCCGTCCCGCGAGACCACGTGGTCGAAAGTAGGCCGTCTGAACGAGGCGTCGTTCCACCGTGTCCTCCTCGATTCGCCACTCGAGCCAAGCCTCACCCGGGAGCTTCATTTCGGCCGACAGCTGGAGATGCTCGTCGCGAGTAACCGAGCTGACCCGCCAGAAGTCGATTGTGTCGTGAAGCCGCACGTCTTCAGGGTGACGCCGTCCCCGGCGTAGACCAACTCCTCCGACCAACGTGTCGAGTATCCCGCGCAGTCTCCACGCCCAGTTGTATGTGTGGTAGCCGGTCGAACCACCGATACGGCCGAACGACCAGAACAGGTCAGAAGCGCTTGCGGCCGCCGGGATCTCCTTCCGGTCTACGTAGAGGCTGCCACCGGACCAGTCCGGATCCCACGAGAACCGCTGCGCTGGGCTGCTGCTGGCGTCCGACCAGCGGCTTTCGACATCGAGACCTTCATCGGTGGAGAGCGCTCGTTCAATCGCCGACCTCAACGGCATCGGGTCGAGACCGAATCGGTCCATCCTGTCGCTGTCCACCGTGACCTCGTTTCGCAGTGAATCGACGAGGGGTCGGGCCACTCCGACCGGCAGCGGCGTAACCAGACCGATCCACAGTGATGACAGGCGCGGACTGAGGACTGGAACGGGGATGATGAGGCGTTTCCGCAACCCGGCAATCTCGGCGTAGACCTGCATCATTTCGCGGTACGTCACGATATCCGGACCGCCTATGTCGTAGATGTGGTTGCCGGGTACATCATCAAGCGCAGCGACCAGGTAGTTCAGCACGTCGCGAATCGCGATCGGCTGGCACTTGGTTTCAACCCATCTCGGCGTTGTCATCACCGGCAGGACTTCGGTGAGGTAGCGCAGCATCTCGAACGACACCGATCCAGACCCGATGACGACGGCGGCGCGCAGCTCAGTGACCGGCGTGGCGCCCGCAGCCAAAGTCGCTCCGACCTCTTGGCGGCTCGACAGATGTGACGAGAGCTCGGCGCCGGAGCCGAGGCCCCCGAGGTAGACGATCCGGCGGAGGTTGTTCATCTCGGCGGCGGCTGCGAAGTTCGCCGCTGCGAGCCGGTCGGCGTCGGCGAAGTCGGCTTCCGAGCCCATCGAGTGAACGAGGTAGTAAGCGGCATCGCAGCCGGCTAAGGCGCGATCGACTTGTTCGCTATCAAGCACGTCGCATTCACGAACCTCGATCTGGCTTCGCCAGGGTCTGTCGGCGAGTTTCTCGGGGGTGCGCGCTAGACACACAACCTCGTGTCCTTCGGCAAGCAGGCGTGGTACTAGTCGGCCGCCGATGTATCCCGTAGCTCCGGTTACTGCGATCTTCATCACCTGTTCTTCGAAGTTGCGGGGCTAGCAGATGACTGGGTGTGCTTCGGCGCAGGCGGTGGCTGGTGTAGCGTCGTGAGTGCCGCGACGCCTTGCGAGAGGGCGATATGGAAGAGACCACGGCCGAGATAGTCGCATCGATATCTGTAGTTCTGGGGCTTGGCTTGCTGCGGTGGTTGGTGCTGCGCTATGTGCACCGCACGGTCGATGATCCCGATGTGTGGTTCCGTGCCAAACGCATCACCACTTACACGACGACCTTCATCGCTGCCATCACCCTGGCGTGGATCTGGATCGACGCCTTTGATTCGCTACCGACCTACCTGGGACTGGTGTCCGCCGGTGTCGCCATAGCCTTGGCGGACCTGCTCAAGAACATGGCAGGGTGGTTGTACATACTCATCAGAAGGCCGCTGCGGCTCGGCGATCGGATCGAGGTGGCCGGCACCGCAGGTGATGTCGTTGATATTCGGCTCTTCCGCTTCTCGTTGATGGAGATCGGAAACTGGGTGCATGCCGATCAGTCGACCGGACGGCTGATGCACGTGCCTAACGGCATCGTGTTCACGAACCCTGTCGCCAACTACACCGAGGGGTTCGAGCACATCTGGCATGAGATCCCCGTACTGGTCACTTTCGAATCGAACTGGGAAAAGGCCAGGTCAATCATCCGCGAGGAGATCGACAAGGTGTCGATCTCCGATGGGCATGTCCTGCGAAGGCTTCGCAAAGCGGCGCGGGAGTACCAGATCAAGATCGGGACGCTGACACCCATCGTCTACCTGAAGGTCGAGGACTCGGGAGTCCTACTCACCGGCCGTTTGCTCATTCCGGCGCGGGAGCGACGTCTGGTTGACGATCGGGTGTGGTCGGCTGTGTTGGCCCGTTTCGCAGAGGAGGACGACATCGATCTGGCATACAACACGGTGCGCACCTTCTTTGCGGGGCCGGTGTCGATCAACCACTCTGATCACGAACCGGATGAGGCGGCGGATTCAGAGTCCGGCGGCTAGCTCGGCTACCAGCGGCGCGGCGCCTCCTATTGCTGTTCGGCCGAACCGACCCAGAAGTTCATCGATACGCTCGCCGCGGGCTGACCGCTAGCGTGAGCCCATGGGCGATGCACCGCTGCTGAAGGACTTCATCGACCGGGAATCGGTCGCGGCCGTCGCTCGCGCTGTGTCGACGGCAGCTGGAGGGCTCAACGAAGACGAAGTCGTGGGGCAAGTGCTCGATGACGAGTGGGAGGACCGTGCCCTCAAGCAGCGAATCCGCCACATCGCAGTCACGGTACGTGCGTTTCTCCCCGAGGACTACGGGCAGGCGCTGACGATCATGCGCGCCGCTGCCCAGGTAGTCGATGCCGGCTGGATGTCGGTCTGGGCGTTCAACGACTTCGTCGAGGAATATGGTGTCGATCAGCCGGACCTTTCGCTTCCCGCACTCGAGCAGTTCACGAAACTCGCCTCAGCCGAGTTCGCAGTGCGGCCCTTCATAGCGCGCTACCCCGACCGGATGGCGGCGCAGATGCTCGAATGGGCCCGGGACGAAGATCCGTTGGTGCGGAGGCTTGCCAGTGAGGGATTCCGGCCGCGGTTGCCGTGGGGGATGGGTCTACCGGCGCTCAAGCAGGACCCATCACCGATCCTTCCCGTGCTTGCCGAGTTGCGGCAGGATCCCTCGGAGGATGTGCGGCGCAGCGTCGCCAACAACCTCAACGACATCAGCAAGGACCACCCGGAGCTCGTTGTCGATCTGCTGGCAGTTTGGGGTGACGGCACCCCGGAAATGGAAGCCCTCACCAAACACGCCCTGCGCACACTCCTCAAGAAGGGTCACCCAGGAGCGCTCCAGCTCCTCGGTTTCGGTGCGGCAGACGTCAACGTCGATGAGGTTGTGGTGACCCCGGCCCAAGGCAGGATCGGCGAGCACGTCACGCTCGAATTCACGGTCACGTCAACCGCAGCAGACACACAGTTGCTCATGGTCGACTACGCAGTTGTGTTTCAGAACGTGTCGGGCACCGGGTCGCGAAAGGTTTTCAAGGGAACGGTCGCGGACCTGGGCGCCGGAGAATCGCTGAAGCTGCGGCGCAAGATGAGCCTGGCGCAGCAGACGACACGCCGGATTATCCCAGGGCCTCACTCGGTTGACGTTCAGGTGAACGGTGCGGTTCTCGCATCGGCCCAGTTCGATGTGGTCGAGTGAACGGACCGGCGGCCACCGAGATCGCATTGCGGATGTCGACTGCAATCACATCGCCCCGGTCACCCTCAACAGATAGGTTTGTGCCCGAGGCGGGATAGGAGGGAAAGAGGGTGATCTCGCCGAGTCGGTACTCGTGACCCTTCACCTCGTAGGCAGATCCGGTCGGTATCGCCGGTTCCCCGAACCTTCGCTTGGCGATCTCGTTGATCGCCTTGATGGCGGTGTTCCCCATCAACAGAATCGATTTGAGGTTGGGGAACATGGCAAGCTCCGCCTCCAGTAGGCGGGAGCAGTGGGCGATCGTCTCGGGGCGGAGACCGAAACCCGACTTCGGGCATTTGACCGCCGTGGTCACATGGACGCCGAGCCGGCGAATGTCCTTGATGCTGTACACCTCGTAGCCGGCGGTGCGGAAGGCATCGATGGTGTCGGCACGTACGATCGGGTCGTCGTAGTCGTCAACGCTGGCGGCGTCGGTCGGGGGCGCCGCTGAGATCATCACGACGCGGACTTGATCGCGTTTGGTAGGGGGGTCAGGTCGTACGTTCCCTTCGTGACAAACGTCAGTGCAGGGGAAGTCGATACAGCGGTTGAGATCGCCGGCGGGCATGCGCACCTCCGTTCCTCAGTGCGGCGACCACCTTCCTACCCAGGGCCCAGTATGCACATGTCGGGTGGCATATGTGAAGGATTTTTCGCGAACTAGTCGTTGGTGGCACTCTGCTCAGGAAGCGGGTTGGCGTCCAGCCAGCGGACCAGTGCCAGTTCCATCTCGATGTGAAAGTGGCGGTAGAAGGATTCAGCGCGTTCGAGCCGTTCAGTTGCGAGCGGCCCGATCTCCTTGTTGTGTTTCGCTTTTTCGATGATGTCGATCATGTGGATCGCGCCTTCGATACGGCGCTTACTCATCTCCACCAGCGGGTCGGCGCGCACTCGGAATCTGTCCCGACGATCACCCGGCAGCGACACTCGCTCGACAAATCCGAGTTGTTCCAGCAACCGCACCATCGTGCTCACCGAACCTGTGCTGGCCTGGAGCAAGTCGGCGAGCTCAGCCTGGGTCACATAGGGGCGCTCGGTGAGTATGAGAAACGCAAAGATCCGCCCCCCCATTCGCGGGAACCCAAACTGTTCGAAGATGAGGCTGAACGACTCGACAGATTCGGCCAGGCCGGGCGCCATCACTGGGGTCGGGTCGGATTCTGGATTGTCCATGAGGTCCCTTTCCGATAGGGACTTTCGCCTCTATCAGTGATTTCAGTAATCACTGATATCGTTGATACTAATGATTCGGGTGGGAGAGTCAACCACCCGGCGGGTAGAAAGGCCATGCAATGATCGAACTCCTCAATGTCTCGAAGAGGTTTGGGGACGGGGTCCCGATCGTTGCCCTGGCCGATGTCGACCTGAAGGTGGAAGGCGGCGAGTTCGTTGTGGTGCTGGGTCCCTCGGGCAGCGGCAAGACCACACTCCTCAACATGGTCGGGGCGCTCGACAACCCGACAGAGGGTTCGATCGTCGTCGATGGCTTCGACATCTCGAAAGCAAGCCGCAAGGAGTTGTTCGAGTTCCGCCGCAAGACCGTCAGCTTCATCTTCCAGAGCTTCAACATCTTTCCGGGGCTTACTGCGGCCGAGAATGTCCAGTTCGGGGCCGACGCGGCGGGACGGGGGGATGAGGTGGATCCGGCGGTGATTCTCGACGCGGTCGGGCTCGGTGACCGGCTGGATCAGTTCCCCCACGAGCTCTCCGGCGGTGAGCAGCAGCGTGTGGCCATCGCCCGCGCTCTGGCCACCGGCAACCCGGTGATGCTTGCCGATGAACCGACCGGTGAGTTGGACTTCACCACAGGGGTCCAGATTCTCGAGTTGTTGCAGAAGCAGGCAGCCGAAGGTCGGGCGGTCCTGGTGGTAACCCACAACCGCGAGATATCGCGCATCGCCGACCGAGTAGTCGAGCTGAGCAGCGGTCACATCATCAGCGACGGCCCGCCCGCCGAGGGCAAGGCCTCGCTCGACGAACTGCACTGGTGACATCATGAAGGATTGGTATCTCATCCTGCGCTGGTCGTGGCGCGACCTGCGGAAGTATTGGGTCAAAGTAATTGCCATTGCTCTAGTGATCGGTATTGGTACCGGTGCCTATGCGGGCCTGACCAGCACCGCAAACTGGAGACGCGACTCCAACGAGGCCAGCATGGAGTTGCTCAACATGTACGACGTTCGCTTCGAGCTGGCTACTGACAGCTCGGTGGCGGCGGGGGAGCTGGCGGCCGCGGCCGCGGGAATCGAGCACGCTGCATGGGTCGATGACACCGTCGAGCGACTCATTCGGCCGACCCAGGTGGATGCGTCCACTGCTGGAGAGACCGTGTTGGTTCCGGGCGAGATCGTTGGCGTAGACATCATCGATGGCGGTCCCGCAGTCAACGGTTGGTACACCGAGACCGGTAGTGGCCTGACGGCGGCCGACGCGGGAGAGCCGGTTGTGTTGCTCGAGGAGGGCTTTGCCTTCCACAACGACCTGCCCAAGGCCGGAACGATCACAGTCAGCGGTGGAGTCGAGCTCGAATACGTCAACACCGCAATGACTCCCGAGTTCTTCATCGTTGTTCCGGAGAATACGACGAGCTTTGCTCAAGGCACCTATGCCGGCGTGTTCACATCACTCGAAACTGCACAAGACCTGACTGGGCTCGAGGGTGCGGTCAACGACCTCATCGTCACGGTTGCCGATGATGCCGATCGCGATGTTGTAGCCACGGAAATCAAGAACGCAATCACCGAACTCGGGGTCGGGGTCAACACGATCGTGCGCGAGGATGATCCGTCCTACAGGCTCCTCTTCGAGGATGTGGAGAACGATCAAGAGTTCTTCAACATCTTCGCGCTGTTGATCTTCGTTGGTGCTGTGATGGGGGCGTTCAATCTCATCACCCGGCTCTCGGAGGCGCAGCGGCGCGAGATCGGTATTGCGATGGCTATCGGAGTCTCACCGCGCAAGATCGCCATACGGCCGCTGCTGGTCGGCGCACAGATTGCCCTCCTCGGCGTTGTTTTCGGGGTTGCAGTCGGCGTGCTCATTGGCAGCCTGATGCGCTCTGTGATGGACACCCTCCTGCTCCTTCCTGTCTGGCTGACCGACTTCCAGTGGAGCTTGTTCTTCTGGGTTGCCGTCGTCGGGTTCATCGTGCCGTTCCTTGCCGCGGCCTATCCGGTATGGCGAGCGGTCCGCGTCAAGCCAATCGAGGCAATTCGCACCGGCCATCTCGCTGCACGCGGGGGTGGCCTGGCTCCGTTGATCAAGCGATTCCGCCTCCCCGGCGATACGTTTGCGCAGCTTCCCTTCCGCAACCTCCTGCGTGCTCCGCGACGCGCAATCCTGACGGCGCTTGGCATCGCCGCGATCATGGCTGTCCTCGTTGGGTTCCTCGGGGCTATCGATTCGTTCGTGGGCGCACTCGATCGAGGCACCACCATGGTCGAAGGCAACAGTCCCGATCGGATGGTTGTGAGCCTCGAAGGCGTGCTCCCGGTGGATCATCCGGGTGTCACGGCAATCGCCGAAGCGGAGAGCGTCGACGGCACTGTGCCGGTACTGCAGCTCGGCGCTCGGGCCGAAGGCGACGAGGAGCTCTTGCTTCTGGTCGAGGTGCTCGATCTAGACAATGAGCTGTGGCAGCCGGCGCTGGCGGCAGGAAGTCTCGACGTCGGCGACAACGGCGTGATACTCGCCGAAGTGGCCGCCGACGACCTTGGGGTCGACGTCGGTGACTCGGTCAGGGTGATTGTGCCGGTGCGCTCGGGCGAGAACACGTTCCGCTTTGTCGAGACGGACTTGAACGTGGCTGGCCTGCACGAGAGCCCAATTCGGTTCAACGCCTACATGGATGATGCGGCGCTGACGCCGCTGGGTGCGGAGGGTGTGGCCAATGTCGTCTACGCCAATCCCGCATCCGGGTTCGACTCCGGTGACGTGCAGCGTGAGCTGTTCGGCCTCGACACGGTGGGCTCGGTGCAGAAGGCCACCGCCGCCTCTGACGATCTCGACGACTTGATGGCGCAGTTCGTTGGAATCCTGCAGGCCGTAGCGTTCTTTGTTCTGCTGCTGGCTGTGTTGATGGCGTTCAACTCTGCTTCGATTTCGTTCGAGGAAAGGCAGCGGGAACACGCAACGATGTTCGCCTATGGCGTCAGGGTCAGGAAGGCGTTGCGAATGGCGGTCGTGGAGAATCTCACGATTGGCATCGTTGCCACCCTGATCGGCTTCGGAGGCGGACTCTGGATGCTGTGGTGGGTGGTCAACGTCACCGCGGCCGAAACCATGCCCGACATCGGCCTTGTCATGGAGCTATCCCCGACGACACTGTTCACGGTCGTCGTCCTCGGCATCGCCGCCGTCGCCCTGGCGCCGCTGTTCACCGCTCGCCGAATGCGCCGGATGGACCTCCCCGGCACGCTGCGAGTCATGGAGTAACCACCACCCACTCCGTTCTTGCGGATCGCGGCGGCCTTGTACGCCGTCGTTGTCCGCAAGAACAGGGGGGGTGGCGGTGTTAGGGCTTGACGGCGCGGACGATGGCGGAGTGCATACCGTCGGCAACCGAGTGGGTGGGTTCTATCGAGACGCCGGTGAACCCGGCGGCTTCGAGTCCCTGTGCGTATTCGGTGAAACCGAGCGCTCCGGCGACACATCCGACCCATGAACCTCTCTCCAGCCGGTCTGCCTCGCTTAGTTCATCGTCTGCGACAACGTCGGCGATCCCGAGTCTCCCGCCTGACTTGAGCACCCGGTGCATTTCGGAGAAGACCGCGGGCTTGTCGGCAGACAAGTTGATGACACAATTCGAGATGACCACGTCGACGATGCCGTCGTCGAGGGGGATGGCTTCGATCATGCCCTTGCGGAACTCGACATTGGTTGCGCCTGCCTCTTTCTGGTGCTTGCGAGCCAGAGCCAGCATCTCGTCGGTCATGTCGATGCCGTAGGCAAAGCCCTCGGGCCCGACCCGCTTGGCCGACAGCAGCACGTCGATCCCGGCCCCTGAGCCCAGGTCGAGCACCGTTTCCCCAGGGCGCAGCTCGGCGACCGCGGTGGGGTTTCCGCATCCCAGCGAGGCGAGGGCGGCGCCGTCGGGAATCTCGTCAAGGTCGTTGGCCTCGTAGCGCCAGGTTCCGAAGTTCCCCGAGTCGGCGGTTTCGAAGGCGGCGGCGTTGGTCGGTTCGCAGCAGTCGGTGTCACAGCACGACGAGTCGACACTCAGCGCAGCATCGGCGTAGCGTTGGCGAACCTGCTCGGTGATGTCGCTGCCTGTCATGGTTTCCTCTCATATCGAAGACCGTCGATACAACGATAACCCTCATATCGATGTCCGTCAATGCAAAGCTTGGTGGTCGCAACAAGATAGTCCGGCGGTCGCGGATCCCGAGGATGCCATCGCCCCGCAGCTAACATCGACCACTCGTTGTAGCGGCCAGGCTCCTAGCGAGGGGTGTTGAAACCATTCTGATCGAGCTCTCTGCTTCTCAGGTCGAAGAAGGCCGCCTGCCGCAGAACAGCCCCGGTTGGCTGACCACGGGCGAGGACGGCGTATCGGTCCTCGGGGACCGTTCCGGGTCACGCCTCACCTATATCACCGTTGGTCGGGATCGAATCTCGGTTACCGACGATCTGAGCACGTACCTCGAGCGTGAGCTGGCGGCTGGGCGCCGTATCGAGCTCAGCCCGTTTGGCATCTCCCAGCTGCTTGCCACCGGGTTGGTTCCTCTCCCGAACACCGTCTACGAAGGTGTATCGGTGTTGAGCGTCGGCGACGCGTCCACGATCCGGGGGACAGAAGCCGGTCTGAAGATCTCCCATCGCTGCTCGTACCCGTGGCAGTCACCCCTCTCGAGGGAGGATCAGCAGCCAAGCGTAGAGCGCCTACTGGAGCTGATTGTGGCGAGCGTGCGAACATCGCTCGGCACCGTTGACCGGAAAGCCTTGCTGATGCTCAGTGCCGGGAAGGATTCCGTCGCCCTGGCGCTGGCCATAGCCGAGCTCGGAGTCAAGATCCCATGTTTCACTTTCAAGCCTGGCCCCAAAGACACCGAACACGAGCTGGCAGCTCGGTTGTGCCGGAGACTGGGACTCGACCATCGCACGGTGGAGATGCCTCGCGATCCCACCTATGTCCGCACCAACCTGGAACGGTTCTTCGAGGGTTCCTCGCTGCCATGCGGAGATCACGCCACAATCGGCTACGCGATGACAGTTGCCGCCGCAGGATTGGATTCGGGCGGTGTGCTCGATGGCGGCGGCAACGATCCGTACATGGGCTTCCTGTTGTCGGCGTCGAATCAGACCAAGCTCCGCTACCGGATCAGAGGACGTCACCTTGCTGCGACGGTTGCCCGCGTCAGCCGTATCGATTCCCCGGTCAGCTACGTGGCGAGGAGCAGGGCGGCCGCGCTGCTGCCGGGACGCAACTTCCGCTACCACGAGCTCAAGTCCATCTACCCGGGCGCCATTCCCACCGCCGACTTCTGGTACAAAGAGACCGAAGTTCCCGCGCCGCAAGTCGGCTCAGCAATGATGACGAGTCGAGTCAGACACACCGAAGCGGCGCGCAACAACCTGAAGGGCCGCCTTGTCGCCGAAGCGTGCGGTCTCGCAGCGCTGTTCCCGTTCTGCGACACCGGCATCGCCGATTACTACTTCAATCTCCCAAAGCAGGCCCGGATAGACGAACGGCGCGGTGTCAACAAGGTACTGCTCCGCCGCCTTCTCATGGAGAAGCTCGGCTACGACCCAGCGGACGTTGGCGATGGCTACTTCGCCTTCGACGGGCCGGCATTCCTGATGGATAACGCGGAGTTCGTCCGAGACGAGATCAGTTCGTGCAAGCTGTGGACCGCCGACGCTTCCGCCCTAGCCCGCAAGTGGCTGGACCTGCTCCCGAAGCGGCCCTTCTTGTGGCATGCTCTCTATTCGCTCTTCATGGTCTCGGGATGGCATAACCACAGTCGTTTCGTGGCTGCCAGGTGACAATGGCCAACCGTCGTGCCCTCCGCATCCTCATGATCCACAATCGCTACAGGATTGTGGGGGGTGAGGACGTTTCCACCGATGCGCAGATCGACCTGCTACGTGCGCGGGGTCACGAGGTCGAACTTCTAGAGGATTCCAACCACCGGATCGACGATCTGGGGATGATCCATACTGCCGGGACCGCAATATGGTCCTCGGCTGCCCGACGCCGGGTTGATCGTGTGCTTGCTGAGAGCAAGTACGACGTGATGCACGTACAGAACTTCTTCCCGCTGTTCTCGCCATCGATCTACTACGCAGCGCGCGACCACGCGATTCCGGTCGTGCAATCGCTGCGCAACTTCCGCGCGGTTTGCCCGGAAGGGATGCTCTATCGGGCCGGAGGCGTCTGCACCGACTGTGTCGGCAAGCGGGTCGCTTGGCCGGCGATTCGGCATCGCTGCTATGGCAGCAGTGCCCGCGGCTCGGCCGTCGTGGCCGCAATGGCAACCGGCCACGCGATCGCGGGAACCTGGCAGAACCGCGTTGCACGCTACGTAGCGCCGTCGCACTTCACCAAGGAGGTGTATACCGAAGCCGGCTGGGACCCTGAACGCATCGACGTCATTCCGAACTTCGTGTTTCCTGATCCGGGTGAGGCGGACGGCAGCGGAGGGTACGTGCTCTTTGCCGGACGATTGGCGCCGGTGAAGGGCATCGACACCTTGCTGTCGGCCTGGAACGACCACAGAATCGACTACCCACTCAAGATTGTCGGGGAGGGTCAACTTCGATCAATGGTCCAAGACGCTGCCCGGGCAAATCCCCGAATCAGCTATCTGGGCTCGGTCGACTCGCACACAGTGTCGGATCTGCTGGGTGATGCGGCGCTTGTGGTCGTCCCCACTCTCGGCATCGAGTCGTTCGGCCGGGTAGCGGTCGAGGCAATGGCCCGAGGAACCCCTCCGATTGTTGCCGATCACGGGGGGTTGCGAGAGACGGTTACCAACTCCGGAGCCAATCTGACGTTTCCCCCCGGCGACGCCGGCGCCTTGGCCGGCAGGGTCAAGCAGCTGCTGAGCGATCAGCGCCGTTTGGATGAGCTGCGCTCCGCAGTCCGGAAAGACTTCCTGGCTCGGTTCACGGGAGACGCGATCCTGGATCAGTGGATCGGTCTCTATGAGCAGGTCATCTCCGGATTCGGTTCGTCGGGAGGAGCATCCGACAGATGACCACACGATCGCCACTGGTAGGTGTCGAATTCACCAACCGCTCCGCTCGAGCGATCGAGGCGGGCGACACCGTCTGGTTTCTGCTCGAATCCGACAGGGCAGCTCCGCATGAGGTGGAGCGTGTGATCAGCGGCCAGGACGACCCAACGGTTCTTTGCCGGAGGCACCGCAATGCGGCGCTGATCTCGTTGCGCCTCTCGGCCGGTGTGCCGGTTGCAGTGCAGGCCTGGCGCGGATTGTTGGCAACGGCCGAGGTCTACTACGCGATCCGGCCGGAGGGTGAGTTGTGGATAAGTGATCACTTCAAGAATGTCATCGCGAAGATCCCGCCCCAGGATCGCCCCCCCAACGAACTCGGCCTTGCCAAGCATTACCTCTTCCGCAAGCCATACGGCAACACGTCCTACTCCGCCGCGGTGACCCGCTTGGGGCATGGCGAGCATCTGACCGTCGACCCGACCTCGGGCCAAGTGTCGACCGCCTTGTTCGATCGCATCGATGAGCCCGTTGTGCCGAGGCCCGCCGCCGAGTACGTATCACTGATGGATGAGGCGCTCGTCCAGGCAATGGAGGCCGTCCCCGGCGACGGTTCGGCGGCGGTCATGTTCTCGGGCGGTGTCGACTCTTCGTTGATGATGAGCTACTTGGTCGGACGCGCCCAGCCGATCACGTTTGTCCCCGACACCCCGGAGTTTGGCCCGGAAACCGAGTACGCGAGGAACGCGGCCCGGCTCATCGGGCAAGACATCGTCGAAATGCCGATGGTCGAGGTCGACTTCGTCGAAATGATGGAGCGAGCCACCGATGTCACGGCGCGCCCGCTCTTCGATGATGCCAAGCCCTTTCTCGCCGATACGGTTCTCGACAGTCCGTTCGATCATGTCATACCGGGTCAGGGGGCCGACAGCGTGCTGGGAAGCAGCCTCAAGCTGGCGAGGTTCTCGAGCTGGTTTCGCTGGTCGCCCGTCTACCAAACGGTGTCGGCAGCATCTACCCGCACCTCGGGTCATCTCGGATACCGATTGCGACAGGTTGCAGGCAGAGCGGGGGGATTCAGGCTGGAACCTCTCGATCCCCTCGGCTACGCGGGCACCACTCTGGCGCACGGTGACACGAGTCTTTTTCGGGAAGTAGTCGGCCCGGACCTGGTTCGCAAGGCCCACGATTCTCTGCTGGTCTACACCACCGATCGGTTCGATCGTCGTGCCGACCCGGGCAGTCGGTTCTTCTCGCATATCGAGCTTGCGCATTGGATTGTTGTGTTCGGCAACCCTGTCGGTACCGATCGACTGGTCGCCCAGAGCTGCGGCAAGTCGATAACCGTGCCCTATCTGGACCCAGCGGTGGTGCAGGCGTCGGCCACGATTCCAGTGGAGCACCGCTATGTGAAACGGCTCGCAGCGAAATGGATACTCAAGGAACTCTTGTCCGAGCGGGTCCCGGGCTACCCGGTTCACCAACGCAAGAAGGCTACGGCGCTGCCCTGGGAGCGGTTTTACCGGAGTGGACCGCTCACCAAGATCTGGGATCGCTACGACGTCCCCGACATCTTCGAGGGCAAGGATCGTGACAACCTCATCGCGGTCCCGACCGCCACCACCTGGAACGCGATCAGCTACGCAGTGTGGGAGCAGCGCATAGTCCGGAACGATCGGCTTCTTGGACACCCGGCGGCAGTTGCCGCGCAGTACCCCGTAGGGAACGCTACGCCGTAGGCGTCGTGCGCTCGTAGTGGCGGCGGAGGGCGAACGTCTGCATCGCAATCTTGGCAAGCGACTCACCGAGACGACCGATCGCGCGAGCGAAGGCATCCGTCGCGCCGGCAGTAGCCGCCCCGACTATCAATACCGGAGCGGTGAGCCAGGAGATTCTGGCGATCGTCGTTTCGAGCCCCGCGCCGAGGAGCTCGTTGAACTGCAGGAATATGCCGGCCGTGGCGAGATTGGCCACGATCGTCAGCGCCACGAGGCCGGAGACCTCGTAGCCAGACGGGACGATCGCCGACATCGGATTGAGCGCCCAATCCCAACCAGCGAGCAGGAGGTAACCCGTTCCGGCCAGTCCGACAATCGCCAGATAGACCTGGTGAGCTCGGCGCGCCGCGTCGCGATCGCGATGCAATGCAGCTTCCACGACCCGCGGGTTGAGCACCATCGTCAAGCCCGTTGCCAGGACGAGTATGGGTTGGGCGACAACCCTTGCCGATTCGGCGAACCCCAAGGCCTCGGGACTGGCCAGCCTGGCGATGATGGTTGCTGCTAGGAACCCGGCGAGGGAAGGCGCTGCGGCCTGCAGCACCAGCCAGCGACCTCGCCGAGCGAGTGCGGCCAGCGTCGGCGGGCCGTCCCCGGTGAGGCTCTGCTGGCTGCGATGGGCGATCAACCAGCCGAATGAGAGCGAGAGGAGGTTTGCCACCGATAGTGCACCGAAGGGAATCCAGGCTTCGTCGATCTCGAATGCCATCAGCGCGATGATCGCCACGACCGCCGTGACGAACTGGACAATCGAGATCCAGGCGGCCGGCCACGAGCGAGCCGCAAAATGAAGCATCTTCCGCACGTGGTCCTGGAGCGGTGAGAGGACGGCTGCGACCGCAGTTGTGAGCGTGAACGGGCCGATCACGTCGGACGTTGTCAGCGGGGCTGCGACTGCGGCCGCTAGCAAAGCCGCGGCAGCGCCGATCGCAGCCGGCACTATGCCAAGCCGCAACGTGTGTGGGATCAGGGCGACTCGGCGCTCGAGGGGGAATGCCGCCGCTTCGATCTCAGCAGGGGTGAGGACGAGGTTCCTGGGCAAGACCGTCCCCAGCATGAAGGCGGTGAAGTAGATCGCATAGACCCCCCGCTCGGCGTCCGGCAGCAGGTTCACGGCCGCCAATCCGACCGCGAATGTCGCCAACGATGCGAACGAGGCATCAACGACTCCGGCAGGAAGACGCCTTGCGAGGCTGGTGGATCTATTCACGGATCTCGGTGCCCTTGTCTGAACCGGCTGGCTGGCAGGTCGATTCGGCAAGCTAGCAGCGGAAGCCCGCCGTCCGATGGGTTGGCGCGTCGGATAACCTCACACCGGTCATGTTGCTTCGAACGCTGGTGCAGGTATCCGGGGAGGTTGCTGCCACAGCGGCGCGCAACCAGAAGATCGCTTTGCTAGCGGACGCAGTGGAGTCGCTCGCCGAAAACGAATTGGAAATAGGCGTGTCCTACCTTGCAGGCGTAGTACCACAGGGTTCTTTCGGAGTGGGCTTCGCTGCGATGCGCGATCTGCCGGACCCGGCACCAAGTCACACGCTGAAGTTGGTTGAGGTGGATGAGATCTTGACTCGGGCTGCGGCCATCTCGGGCGAGGGTTCTGTAGCGGCCCGGCGGAGGATCATCGATGGGCTCTTCGCCCGAGGTACCAGTGAGGAGCAGGGATTCCTGACGGCGTTACTCCTTGGAGGGCTGCGCCAGGGGGCGAGCGAACGCCTCATGATGGACGCCGTTGCCAAGGCGTTTGGTGTTCCCGCGACGCTGGTGCGAAGAGCAACGATGTTCAGCGGCGACGTTTCTGAAGTCGCCACTGCCGCCAGGAATGGAGGACGCGAGGCAGTTGCCGGGTTCCGGCTGCAGCTGTTTCGGCCGGTGTTGCCGATGCTCGCCAAGACCGCAGCCGACGTTGGCGCCGCCCTCGACAAACTGGGCGAAGCGGCAGTGGAGCGAAAGCTCGATGGCGCCCGTATTCAGGTCCACCGGAGCGGCAACGAGGTCCGGGTCTACACCCGCAACTTGAACGACATCACCGAACGTGTGCCTGAGGTTGTCGAAGCGGTGCGTGCTTTCGACGTCCGGTCTGCCGTCCTCGATGGCGAGGCGCTCGGGGTCAGGCAGGACGGGCGTCCGATGATGTTCCAGGCCACGATGTCACGATTCGGCAGCGAGGAGGAGCGGACGGTCGCGCTCACCCCCTTCTTCTTCGATGTGCTGCATCTCGACGGTGATGACGTACTGGATCTACCGGCAAGCGACCGGCTTGTCATCCTCGATCGCATCGTTCCCCCTGCGTTGCGGGTGCCCCGCATAGTCACTGCCGATCGCGAAGTGGCGGCGTCGTTCTTCATTGAGACGCTGGCAGCCGGCCACGAAGGCGTGGTCATGAAGGCGCTAGCAGCGCCCTATGCCGCCGGCCGGCGCGGGGCAGCGTGGCTCAAGGTCAAGCCGGCGCACACGCTCGACTTGGTTGTCCTAGCGGTGGAATGGGGATCCGGTCGCCGGCAAGGTTGGCTGAGCAACATTCACCTCGGCGCCCGCGCCGCCGACGGCGGTTTTGTCATGCTTGGCAAGACGTTCAAAGGCATGACCGACGAGATGCTCGAATGGCAGACGAAGAGATTCCTCGAGTTGGAGACACATCGTGAAGGCCATGTCGTTCGAGTCCGCCCGGAGCAGGTCGTGGAGGTCGCGTTCGACGGGATCCAGGCCAGTTCCCGCTATCCAGGAGGCATGGCGCTGCGGTTTGCCCGGGTCAAGGGTTACCGTCACGACAAGCCTGCCGAAGAAGCCGACACGATCGAGACGGTGCGGGCCATCTTCGAAGCAAAGTCCGGCTAGACGTCCGATTCGCCCATGTCGAAGTTGCATGTCGATGCGGCCGCTATGGGTTCGCCGGCATCATCGAACTCCATGGTGTTGGTGCAGTCGCCTGTCATCCCGAGGTAGGTCCCGGTGCTCTCCACTACCTCGCCGTGACCGCCTTCCCCGGATTCCTCCTTGATGGTGAACGTGCCCGAGCCATCGTCGCAGATGTACTCCTCCCAGCTGAGGAATTGGAACTCTTCCGTGATCTCACGCCAGCCCATTCCCTCGTCCACCCTCGGACCTACCTGATTGCTCCACTCCTCCATGGTCATCGGCGATCCGTCGGGCCATGCGAGGCCAACGTTGTTGCGGGTTCCTGTTGGGCATACTTCCCCAGCATCGACGAGCTCTCCGGTGGCAACCCATGGTTGGAACGGCGCGATTTCCATGTCGAACTGAACTGTCGGGTCGGGAGCCCCTGAACATGCCACTAGTAACCCGGCCGCCGTCACCCACAGCGCGGTGCGCGATCTCTGCTGTGTCATCCACTACTCCTCACCGAGACCCATCCGGGACTCGCACGAAACCAGATTCCAAGCCTTGGAGATGTGATCTGTTTGTCCTCATTGCTGCGTCCATCCACCCGCGCCGCAATGGGTGACGGGTTCGTGACCGGTCAACAGCTCGTATCGCTCCGCCAACTGCTCGCAGCTCGGCCGGGGAGCGAACGGATACCGGGCGTCGGCAACCCCGGTGACTCCCCAGGAGATGGTGAAGGCAGCGTGCTCCATGCCACGTTCCCTCCAGGGCACGGATGCGCTCCGCCAGGACTCGGCGCCAACCAGCGCGTTGAAAGCTGCGCGCCTGTCGTCGGTGAGACGGTCGAGCATCCAGATGTGGGCCAGCTCGTGGAGCCCGTTGGCAATCGCAGTCGGGTGCCAGCCCGACTCGGATCGGTCGAACTCGAGCCGGTCATCGGCAAAACAGACCACGACGGTGTGACGTCCCTCGTACCGCTCGTCAGTCTCGATCGCTAGACCCCCTCGATCGATGCAGTCGGGCGACGGGGGAAACCACACCGCGCTCACTTCGGGAACGCCGATGCCGGCCTCGACGTATTTGGCGATCATCCAGCGGGAAAAGGCCTCGTGATTGGGCTCGGCGTTGATGAGATCGACGAGGGATCCACCAACGTCGATTATCTCAGTTACGTTGTTCTGCAGATCGGGGGGGAGCTCGAACGTGGTCCACCAGCCTTCTCGAAGGTCGGTCAGGCAACGGCGGGCCGACGGAACGTGGGTGAACCGGGCCTCGCGGACGATCCTCTCCCCGGCAAGGACCCAGCGACGGGCCTCCAGCCGGGGGCACTCACCACCAGTTTGGACAACGACGATGGCTTCGACATGGTCGCCCACCTCGTAGACGAAGTAGTGACGTGGGTCCACCGGCTGCAGGTTTCCTGCAGCAGCGAGGTCGGCAAGAAGCTCGCTCCTGTCAAGCCACTCCTTGCCCTGAACGTCATCCCGGACGACCGCGTCGGGGGTGTAGAGCAGTTGCAGAGCCGCGGCATCGTGGCTCGCCCAGGCGGCCACGTACCGATCGGCGAGCTCGATGATTGCGATGTCTACTGGCGTGAGCTCGTGCGCAAAGTGTTCGGGCTCGAGACCACGAAAAGCCCGCGACGTGGTGTGTCCGCCCGTGCCGAAGATGTAGGCCTGCGCCCATTCAGACCCTCCTGAGAAGTCGTTGGCAGCAGCACGCCACCACACCACCGCACCGTCACCCGCCACAAACAGATGCTCAGCCGAAACCGTGGCGAACTCTGGCTCCATGAACCACCGGTCGGCGACGACCTCAACCACCTCGTCTGGTGTCGTGGCCACCTCCTCGCCCCAGACTGCGAGATCGAGGCTGCCGCCGGCGGTGAAGAAGCGAGCGGTCTGGTACGCGTCGGCGATGTCGTAGGCATCCGCCAGCTGTGCGATCAAATCGTCGGCCTCTGTGGCCCAGTCTTCGGGGCTCGACTCGGAGGCGTCGCTGCATGCCGCCCCGAGCGACAGGGCAACGAGCACCGCAATCACGGCGGGTCGCCTCATGGTTCCAGCCTATTCCAGGGTTCACAGATTGGTAAGCCCAGACTGCCCCTCCATGTGTGCAATCCTTGCTACCTTGACCCTCATGCTTCTCAGGCTTGCGATTGTTGTTGCCTTGGTGGCGACAGCCTGCTCGGGAGACACCGCCACCACGACCTCGGCCGCGCCGACGACTCTGACACCAAAGCCGACCACAACCCTGGTGACGCTTGTCGACAGCCGGGGAGGGGAGATACCGCCGCCACCCGATGTCCCGACGGGACCGCTCAGCGAGAGTGCGGTGGAAGCTGTTGAGGTTGTCTGGCGTTCACTGGATACCAACGTGGACCCGGAAGCGATTGGCGCTATCGGATTCACCGAAGATGCCAGATTGAGTTGGCTGCTGGTCGACCTCGTCCGATTCCTGCAACGCACGGCCGTATGGCGGGAATCTGTCAACGCTTTCAATCGGCTCACCGGCACGGACCTCGGCTCATTGTTTGCGGATCGGCCTTGGAACAAGATGAGCGACTACCTCATCGCCTGGGACGTGCCCGAGCCACCCGGCTACGTCGACTACAAGCGCCGCCTGTACACCCTTGTCGAGCCCGGATGGGCACCCTTCTTCGACGATCCAAACGGCGAGTTGGATTGGCGGCTCGTCACGTGGGGCGGAGTCCTCATCGACAACCGCGAGTTGGGCGATCTGGAGCCATGCCCGCGCGGCTGCATCCCGGCTCTCGATGATCCGCCGGCAACGGATGCAACGCGCGGCGATTGGTACCCGGACGACGGCATTGTCTTCGCCGTCGAGCTCAACGGAGAGGCGCGTGCCTACCCAAAGAACATGATGGAAGTCCACGAGATGGTGAACGACACAATCGGCGGCCGACGAATCGGCATGCCGTACTGCACCTTGTGTGGGGCTGCTCAGGCGTTCCTCACCGACGAAGTGCCGGGCTACCCCGAGCCGCTCGTGTTGCGGACCTCGGGTCTGCTGTCGCGATCCAACAAAGTGATGTACGACCTCAGCTCGAAGTCCGTGTTCGACACGTTCCTCGGCGTTGCACTCACCGGACCGCTGCACGACGCAGGTCTGGTGCTCGAGCAGGTCCCGGTAGTGACGACGACCTGGGGCGAGTGGAAGACCGCCTATCCGGAAACGACGATTGTTGTCGAGGACGGCGGGCGCGACATCGACTATCCGGACGATCCGCTGGGAGGGCGCGACGACGACGGGCCGATCTTTCCTGTGGGCGATGTGGACCCGCGGCTGCCAGTCCAGGAGCAGATCCTCGGGGTGATATCACCGGACGGCAGTCCGCTTGCGTTCCCGGTGGCCGCGGCCAAGGAAGCTCTCGAAGCGGGGGACGTCGTTGCGCTCGGCGGCGTCCAACTGCGCCTCGACGGCGGCGGCGTAGCCGCAAACGCTGGCGGCCAGGAAATAGCCAGCCATCAGGCCTTCTGGTTCGCCTGGAGCCAGTTCTACTCCGACAGTCTGCTGTGGGAACCGTGACCTTGATCGCCGGCGTGGCATCATCTCTTCATGGAATCGGATTCAGAGCAGGCAGGTGACCCAGCCGAACTCGAAGAGTGGCTGGAGTATGGAACCGACTGGGAGCCGTCGGCTCGACGCCGTCCCGAAGCCCTCGTCCTAGCAGCCGTACTCCTGGGCTTGGCGACCATTGTCGGGCTGGTGGCGTTGTGGCCGAGCGGCGACTACCGACAGCCCGCCGAGGAGCTGTCGGCCCTGGGTGTACCCAGCGAGTTCTACGGAGCAGACGTCGTGAGTGTCGTGACCGGGCCGTGCCGCGGCCTGCCCACCGTCGAATGCACCACTGTCGACTTCGAACTGACCGCGGGTCCCAATGAGGGCTACATCCTGGAGCAGGAGTTCGGTGACAGTCCTACGACCCCGGATTTCCGAGCCGGGCAGAGGGCGGTGCTTTCGTACATTGGACCCAACGCGGTTGTTCGCGACGCGTCAGACCGGCCCTGCAGTATCGACGACACGCAAACCTGCCGGGTGCTTTCGCTCGTCTTGGACGGCACCGACGATCCGCAATACCTCGAGTATGAGCTGTTTCCCGGCGAGAGCGGTGCAGAGTTCTTCCTCGGAGCGCCCGTCATCGCGGAGTTCTTCGAAGGAGAAGGCGGCGAGTTTGAGGTTTTCAGCGTTTCAGGTCTCAGTCCGCGTCGCCAGTATCAGTTTGCCGACTTCCAGCGCAGAGGAACGCTCTTCTGGCTCGCCTTGGGCTTCGGCTTGGTTGTCGTTGCCTTGGGAGGTTGGAGAGGCGCAGCCGCACTCGCCGGCCTGGTTGCCAGCGTCGCGGTACTTCTTGTGTTCGTTTTGCCCGCGATTCTCGAAGGTCGCAGCCCCGTCTTGGTCGCCGTCATCGGCGCGGCATGCATCGCTTTTCTGGCGCTCTACATGGCACACGGGTTCAGTCGCATGACGACGGTTGCACTCATCGGCACGTTGGCGGCATTGATACTGACGGCGCTGCTTTCAGCGTTCGTCGTCGGGATAGCCGAGTTCACGGGCCTCGTCTCCGAGGAGAGCTCTCTGCTCACGCTGTTCGAAGGCATTGATGTTCGGGGGCTCCTGCTAGCCGGGATCGTCCTGGGTGCCGCCGGTGCGATCGACGACGTGACCGTGACACAGGCGTCAGCAGTGTGGGAACTGAAGGCTGCGAGTCCGAATCTCGGGAAGGGTGAACTATTCAGAAGAGGTCTGCGGATTGGTCGAGACCACATCGCGTCCACCGTCAACACGCTGCTACTGGCGTACGCAGGTGCCGCCCTTCCGCTGTTGGTCCTTTTCGTGCTCTCTGAACAATCGCTGGGAACCGTGGCGAACAGCGAGGTCGTTTCGGTCGAGATCGTCAGGACACTCGTTGGCAGCATCGGGTTGGTCGCGGCAGTGCCGTTCACCACTTGGTTAGCCGCGGTCGTCGCAGATACGCCGGAGCCTGCAGTGCCGGCCGAAGCCTAGGATCAAGTCATGATTGAAGACCCGGGTCATATTCTCATCGTGGGTGCCAGCCGCGGGATCGGTCTTGAGTTGGTCCGCCAGTACGCCGCCGAAGGGTGGACTGTTCACGCCACGACTCGCGCTATCCGCCCCGGCCCGCTCAGCGAGGTTGCCGGAGCCGTCCAGATGCATCTATTGGACGTGCGCAACCGAGAGCAACTGGACCAGCTGGTTGCTGCGTTCCCCGAGCGGGGTCTCGACGTTGTCATACACAACGCCGGTATCTACCGAGGGTTCACCCGCGAGGAGCTGATGGAGGTGAATGCCGAAGCGCCGATCGTGGTCGCGCAGGCACTGATCGACGCCGAGCGGCTCTCCCCGAACGCTCGCCTCGTCCTCATAACCTCAGGCATGGGCTCGCGACGCGGCCGCACCGGTAGCCTCGGTGACTACGGCGATTCCAAGGCTGCCCTCAACGACGAGTTCCGGTTGCGTGCCCGCGCTTGGCAGCTCGCCGGTGTCATTGGCATCGTCATGCACCCGGGATGGGTCCGGACAGACATGGGCGGAAGTGGCGCCACTCTCGCAGTCGAGGACAGCGTGGCGGGGATGAAACAGGTGATCGCCGGCCTTGCGACCGGCGACCACGGCAGGTTCTTCAATTGGGACGGCTCCGAGCAGCCGTGGTGACTACTCGCCGATCTGGTACAGCGTCACGCATACAGTGTCGAACTCACCGGTGGTGAAACCGACACAATCGCTGATTCCGACAGTCCAATTGCCGTCTTGCGCATTGAAGAAGACGTTCCTGAAGGTTCCATCCTCGGTGGAGTATGTCGACTCGCTGCGTTCCGCGTCGCTGCCGAGTTCGGAGTCATAGAACGAGACAAGTTGATCGAACTGCGCTGCGGGGTATTGCAGTGAGACATTCACATCTGACCCGGTGACAAACGTCGAGGAGACGCTACCGCCCGGGGGATAGGGGAGGACCAATTCGTCGGGGATTTCGCCCCCGCCGATTGTCATCTGCTCGCCGTCTTCGCCCGAGATGGTGATCTCGAAGTCGTCGTCGTTGCCGCCGCCGGTGATCGAGAAGTCCTGCCCCTCCTCGTCTTCACCCTGGATGTTGATACTGAAGTCGTCGCCATCGCCACCGGTGCTGATGTCGATGTCTCCGATGTCTTCGCTGCTGTTCTCCAGGATCTCCTCGAGCAGTTGCTCCTCGGCCGACTTTCCACCACACGCAGCTACGAGTAGCACGAGTGCTGATACGACAACAAACAGTCTTGCGTTTCTCATGAATCCCATTCCTCGATTCCCCTTTGGGCCCGATTCTGTCGTCTATCTAGAGCAGCCCACCCACATCAAGATACGCGCTCTTTCCTGAAAGTGGCGGTATTACCCGCTCCGGCCCCCGGGGAAAACCCCGATCTTGGCCCGGGGTGCGTCAGGGTGCATCGAGGGTCATGCCCAATAGTGAGCAAGCCTCTTCATCCGCAGACTCTGGGGCAGAGGAAGAGAACCGGCTGCGGCCGGAATGAGTCTGGAAGAGGAGAACCCGTGAAGGACACTGGATTTACCGGGCGATTGGCGGGAGCTACTGCGCGCCATCCTTGGTGGACGATCACAGCGTGGATAGCAGTACTGGCGACATCATTCATGCTGGCCGGCAGTCTCGACAGCGTGCTCACAGAAGAGGGCGAGCTGTCCGTCTCCACCGAGTCGGAAACCGCGGACGACCTGATCGCCGCCCATTTCCCATCCAATGAGCCCCCGCAGGAGTATGTCGTAGTCGAATCGGTGCAGTTCGATTCAACGGATCAGGCCTTTGGCTCCCACGTTGGAGCATTGGTCGAGGACCTTCGGGTCACGGACAACGTCGGCTCGGCCGTTTCGTACCTCGACGGCGTGCCCGGGTTGGTGAGCACCGATGGCCGGACTGCGCTCATCGTTGCCACCCTGAGCGGCGACGGTGACGCCTCGGACCTGGTCGTTCCCATGCTGGGAGTTGTGGAGGCGGCCAATACCGCGGACTTCCGCATCACGACAGTTGGCGATGGGTCCATCAACAATGAGTTCGGCACGCTTGCCGACGAAACGCTGCAACGCGGCGAGATGCTGGGATTGCCGGTGGCCCTGGTGATCCTTGTTGTTGTTTTTGGAGCCGCCGTCGCTGCCGGAATCCCGCTGATCCTGGCGATCGTGTCGATCCTGGTTTCGATCGGGATGACCGTGATCGTCGGTCAAGCGTTCGAACTGTCGTTCTTCGTCGTCAACATGATCACCATGATTGGGCTCGCCGTGGGTATCGACTACTCACTGTTTGTCGTGCAACGGTTCCGGGAGGAGCGCGCTACCGGTCACACAGTGCTCGAATCGGTAGAACGCGCCGGCGACTCGGCGACCCGGGCAGTGTTCTTCTCGGGCACCACAGTCGTCATTGCTCTGCTGGGTCTGCTCTACATGCCAGACAGTGTGATGCGCAGCCTGGGCATCGGCGCCATCCTCGTGGTGATCGCGGCAGTTGCCGCCGCTCTCACGCTGCTCCCAGCGGTCCTCGGGCTACTCGGGGATCGGGTCAACAAGGGCAAGGTCCCCGGTCTATCCGGCACGGCATATCACGAAGGCGGGGGCCGTTTCTGGCACAAGATCACAGGAGCCGTGACGGCCCGACCGCTCGTCAGCATGCTCCTCGCCGGCGGGCTACTGCTGGCGCTGGCGTCTCCCTATCTGGGGTTGAGCACCGGCCAGAACTTCATCGAATCGCTACCGGAGGACAGCCCGGGCAGGCACGCCTTCGGTGTGCTGAACGAGGAATTCAACACGGGTGCGATCACGACCTCGATCGTGATTGATGCTCCCGCCGCGGATCAAGACGTAGCTGCGGCGATCGCGACGCTAACAGCCGAACTGGAGGCGAACCCGGCCTACGGAGACATCGCAGTGATTCCCAGTGTTGATGGCGAGATCGTCGTGGTTGAAGCCGCCACGAAACTGGATCCTTCAACCAACGAGGCAAGGGCGGCCGTGGCCGCGCTGCGTACCGAGAGCATCACGGCAGCCTTCGGCGAGCGAGTTGGTGACGTTTATGTCACCGGCACGGCCGCCGGTACGGTCGACTACGTGGAGATCATCGACACTCGGATGCCAATCATCTTCGTATTCGTGCTTGGTCTCAGCTTCGTGCTGCTGATGATCGTGTTCCGGTCGGTAGTGGTTCCCATCAAGGCAATCGTCATGAACCTGCTCTCCGTCGGCGCCGCCTACGGATTGCTGGTGGCGGTCTTCCAGAACGGTATCGGAGCTGACTTGCTCGGCTTCCAACAAACCGACGTCATCGAGGCTTGGATCCCGCTGTTCCTATTCGCAGTCCTCTTTGGTCTATCGATGGATTACCACATCTTCCTGCTGAGCCGCATAAAGGAGCGTTACGACATCACCGGTGACAACGACGAGTCGGTCGCGTTCGGACTCGGCTCGACGGGAGCGATCATCACCGGAGCAGCCCTGATCATGGTCGCCGTTTTCGGCGGGTTCGCCGCCGGTGACCTGGTCATGTTCCAGCAGATGGGTTTCGGGCTGGCAGTCGCCATCATCCTCGACGCCACGATCGTCCGTTCCGTACTGGTACCGGCAACGATGAAGCTGCTGGGCGATCGCAACTGGTACCTGCCCCAGTGGTTGCAGTGGCTCCCCGAGATTCACATCGAGGGTCGACCGGCCGCAGTTGCGACGGTTGTTGATCTGAGCGAGGAGCCAGAGGAGGAGCGGGTCCTCGAACTGGTCTAGCTGAGTCCTCCCCGGTCTTCGCCTCCTCGCTAGTGGGGAGGCGAAGCCGCGCTCGAGCCGGGCGTCGGCGAGTTACGATCGAAGCAGATGGCGACTATCACGCTCGAGAACGTTCGGGTAGTCCGCGGCGGCACACTCGCACTGGCGGTCGACGCCCTCGAGATTGCCGACGGGGAACTCCTGGCTGTCGTGGGTCCCTCGGGCTCCGGGAAGTCAACGCTGTTGCGAGCGATAGCCGGTCTCGATCCGCTTGCCAGCGGGCATGTGCTTTTCGACGGCTACGACGTCACCCGCTTGGAAACGGCGAAGCGAAGTGTCGCCATGGTTTTTCAGGACAACGTCTTGCTTCCGTTCAAGGACGTGCGAGGCAACGTTGCCTTTCCGCTCGAGGTTCGGCACACGCCGCGCGATGAGATATCCCAGCGAGTGGAGGCAGAGGCCCGAGCTCTCGAGATCGAACACCTGCTGGAGCGCATGCCAAAACAGCTCGGTGCCGGCCATCAGCAACTCGTCCAAGCAGCCCGGGCGATGGTGCGAGTCCCGGCGGTATTCCTGATGGATGAACCGCTGGCTCGCCTGGATGCGCGGCTGCGCTTGCAGATGCGTCAGGAGTTCCGACTTCTCCAGCAGGGTTACGGCGTTACCACCGCGTTCGTAACCAACGATCAGGAAGAGGCCATGGTTATGGCCGACCGTATTGCAGTGCTCGAGGAGGGCTGGGTGCGCCAGGTCGGCCTGCCGCTGGAGTTGTACCACCATCCCGCCAGTCGGTTCGTCGCGGAGTTCATCGGATCGCCCCCGATGGGGTTTGTCGCTGGTCGGATCGAAGTCGACAAGCCGGGCTATTGGGTGTCGTTCGGCGATTTCCGGCTGCGGGCGTGGCTGCCGGCATTGGGAGAAGTGTCATCGGCACGCGTCGACGTCGGCCTGCGTGCGGAGGATGTGGTGGTCGACGAACGTGGGGTCGCAGTGCCGGTGAAGCGAAGCTACCACCTCGGCAGCCACGGGTTCACGCAAGTCGAGCTTGCTCCGGGTGAGACGGTCGAGATGCGCACCGCCGATTTCGGACCGTCGGCGGGATCGACCGTGAAGGTCGGACTGCGCCGCCTCCACCTCTTCAGTCAAGAGACCGGATCGGCGCTGGGCCTGATCGAAACCGCATAGCCCCCACCCGTTCTTGCGGACACCCGTTCTTGCGGATCTGTGCGGCCTCTAGGGCCGTCAACGTACGCAAGAACAGAGGGTGGCTGCGCCTAGTGGTCGGACCGCCTACGCGTTGTACTTTGGCTGGTCGCGCTTGATGATCCGGGCAGCGGATTTGCGAGCTTCGCCGACCGTTGCCTTCTGGGTCAGCTGGATGGTCTTGCCCCCGGGCACGTACTCATCGCCACCCTTCAGGTGCTCGGCGATCTGATCCTGAACCTTGCCGCGAGCTACTGCGCCGGTGTAGACGTTGTCGCCTTTGGCGTTCTTGATCTTGTAGACCGCTGCCTTGTCGTTGGCGAGCGCGGCAACTGTCGTCTTGTTCAGATTGCCGGCCTTTTTCCCTGCCATTCGAGGCTCCTTGATTGCGCCACGAACCGGTCTGGTTCGCTCGCCGCCACCGTACACGTGATGGCGCCGATCACTGTGGCAATCAACGTTTCGCGTGACGTGGCCTCATTCGATGAATTGCAGTTCCACCATCGGGCTGGTGGCGATCAACTCCTCGAGCGGCGTTTGGCTGCGATACCACCACGTCTGCTCCGCCATGAAGACCTGGCGCCGGAACCTCCGGTCGGTGACGGGTGTGGCGACCGCGTCAAGGTCGATCCCGCCCGGTAGGTGCAGCGTCAGGGTCGGCTTGGCTTGCACGTTGGCGTACCAGTCACGCGGTCCCGGCGTTCCGGTGATGACGTAGCGGCCTTCGATGGCGTACATCCAGATCTCGATGCGTCGTGCCGCACCGCTACTGCGTCCGGTTGTTGTGATTTCGACGGTTTCGATGTTGTCGAGCAGTTCACGGACGTGCTGGTTCATGGCTAGAGCGTGTAGCTCTCGCCCCAGTCCAGCGTCACGACTTCGATGTCGCTCTTCGCGAGGACGTGTTTGGCGACGCCGTAGATCCACTTCCTTCCCAGGTCGGACAGGTAGAAGTCGTGGACCGGGATCGCCTGCTGGGGAGCCAGGTTCCTGGCGAACTCGAGCGATCGGGTCGCCGAACCCCACGGGGTCAGCAGAGCCAAAGCGAGCACCGGTGCGCTTCTCGTGGGTGCGTAACTGTCGCCAGGGTGGGTCAGTACCCCCTCGATGGTCCATGAACGATTCGGTGGCGCAGTCCCCATCGGCGTCAATTCGTGGAGCACATCCTCTCCGCTGGTCCCGTGCGGGATGTCAGTGCTCACTTCGATGCCGTCCTTTTCGAGGAGTCCGGCAACGCTCTCATTCCCGTAGACGGTGACGTCTTGGTTGCGGTCGATGATCCAGCGAACGAACTCGGGACTGACATGATCTCCGTGCTCGTGGGTTATGAGGACACGCTGGACGTCGCCGATGTCGTTGAGATCGACCGCCCCCGTCTCGATGGCGTGAAACCCCGGGTCGAACAACGTAGCCCCATCGTCGGTGGTCACGACCAGGCAGGAATCCGTGATGCGTTTGATGGTGGTCATGGATCCGACCATAGCCGGGCGAGAGTCCGAGACAGGCGACGTCCGTCGGGACCCGGGCTAATCCTTGACGAAGGAGCCGAGGACGGCGCTGACGACGGAAATGACGATGGCGCCCAGCAGTGCCGACCAGAAATCGGCGACCGACAAGTAGTCCGTGACCGCCGCGGTCAGGGCCAGCATGGCGGCGTTGATAACCAGCGCAAACAGCCCCAGCGTCAAGATGATCACCGGAAACGACAGGATCTTGAGGATCGGTTTGATGAACGTGTTGACCAAACCGAAGATCAGGGCGACAAGCAGGATTTGCCAGAACGTGCCGTCGAGGCCGATGCCGCTGATCAAGTACCCGGCGACCCAGAGTGCCGCGGCGTTGATGAGAAGTTTGATGATCAGGTTCATACCAGGAGTGTATAGACGGCCGAGTGGGGTCGCTAGCCCGTCGGCATCGGGACGTGTTGGCTCGGTGCCGTAGGCTGCCCGGATGCAGATACGGATCTGGAGCGCCATCGGGCTGGCCGCACTTGCGTGGGGAACCAACGGGGTCGCCACCCGGGCGGCGCTGAACGACGGCGTACCCCCAATTGCCATGGTGGCCATCAGGGCCATCATCGCCGCCGTCGTGCTGTATGGGTTGTTGCGTCTCAGGGGGCGCGGCGTGCCGCGTGGAATGCCGACATGGCGCATCGGCCTTGTTCAAGGCTTCTTCCAATTGTCGATCCCGTTCGTTCTATTCACGCTCGCCTACGACAACGCCTCAGCCGGCTTCGTGGGCCTGTTGGTAGCCCTGGTCCCGCTCGGGACGGCCGTCGGGGCGCACTTCCTGTTGTCGGACGAACCGCTGTTCTTGACGAAGCTGGTGGGCCTCGTAGTTGCGTTCTCCGGGGTGGCCTTCCTGCTACTCAGCGGAGACAGCGGCCTCGAGTCGGGTGGTGAACCGCTGCTGGCTGCGTCGCTTGCGCTCGGAGCGGTCGTTTCGATTTCGTTTGCCGGCGTCTACGCCCGAGGTCGAGCCGACATGTTCGATCCCATGGAGTTGGCGTTGATGCAGTTCTTGATCGGAATCGTCTTGATCGGTGCGACGATGCTGATTTGGGAGGGTATCCCCGAGACCATCTCCACGTGGGGTTGGATGCTCATCACCTACATGTCGATCATCGGAAGCGTGGTGCCGTTCCTGTTGTTCTTCTGGTTGTTGCAGCAGGTGACCGCAACCAAGGCATCGCTCATCGGCTATGTCGTCCCGTTGATCTCCCTGGTGGCCGGAATCGTGCTGCTGGACGAGAAGCTGCAGTTGGGTATCGGCGTCGGCGGGGCGCTGATCCTGGCCGGCGTCATCCTGACGGATCGGGCGGAGCGACGGGTGGCGACTCCGGTTTGATGATCAACCGGCAATGACGCGGCCAGCGCCGGATGGGCACTAGCCGTCGAGCACAGGTTCTGAAGGGTCGTAGAGGTGACAAGCCACATCGTGGCCGGCAGCTGCCGTCAATGATGGGTCGAATTCAGTGCACGGCTCGAACACTTGTGGACAGCGAGGGTTGAAGTTGCATCCCAGGGGTGGATCGATCGGACTCGGAACATCTCCTTCGAGCACCATTCGCTGCCGAGACCGCTCGACGGCTGGATCCGGAACCGGGACTGCCGAGAGCAGCGCCTGGGTGTAAGGATGCTTCGGCTGCTCGTAGAGGCTCACCCGGTCGGCGACCTCGACGATGCGTCCGAGGTACATGACGGCGATGCGGTCGCTGAAGTGTTGAACCGCTGACAGGTCATGGGCAATGAACAGGTACGTGAGGCCGAGTTCACGCTGCAGGTCCTCGAGGAGATTCATCACGCCGGCCTGGATCGACACGTCGAGAGCCGCAATAGGTTCGTCGCACACGATGAAATCCGGTTCCGTTGCCAAGGCCCGGGCGATGCCCACCCGCTGCCGCTGGCCCCCTGAGAACTCGTGCGGATAGCGGTTGCGATAGTCGGGGCTGAGCCCGACCATCTCGAGGAGCTCGCCGACCCGGTGGTTCTTCTCGGTTCGGCTGTCGGCCAAACCATGGACCTCGAGCGGCTCGGCAACGATCTTTCCGATGGACATGCGAGGGTCGAGGGAGGCATAGGGGTCCTGGAAGATCATTGCCATCCGCTTGCGCAGGTTTCGCAACTGGGCCGACGTGAGGTTCTCCATGACGTCGCCATCGAATACCACTTCTCCGCCGGTGGGTTCGATGAGACGCAACAAGGCGAGTCCGGTCGTGGTCTTGCCGCAGCCGGACTCTCCAACCAACCCGAGTGTTTCGCCGCGGGCGACCTCGAAGCTGACTCCGTCGACGGCCTTCACATCGTTGACATGTCGTCGGATCGCCCCCGTGCTATGAACCGGGAAGTAGACCTGCAGGTCGCGCACGCTCACCAACGGTTCAGCCATTGACCACCCCGAGCGGGTAGTGACAGGCGCTGTCGTGGCCGGCGCCGACGGACTCCATCGCCGGAACAGTCCCAACACACCTGTCGCCATCCGAGTAGCCGCAGCGGGGGGCAAAGGGACATCCGGCCGGCATGGCGACCGGGTCGGGGGGAAGGCCTGGGATGGTCACCAGCCGCTCGGGCCGGTCGGCTCCAGGCATGGGCAGCGAGCCGAGGAGGCCTTCCGTGTAGGGGTGGCGGGGAGTCGCGTAGAGCGCGTCGACTCCCGCCTGTTCCATGAACCGACCGCCGTACATGACGTGGACTCGGTCGGCGATGCTGGCTACGACCCCCAGGTCGTGGGTGATCCAGATGACAGCCATTCCGACGCGCTCTTGCAGTTCATCCACCAGCTCGGTGATCTGGGCCTGGGTGGTCACATCGAGAGCAGTTGTCGCTTCGTCTGCGATCAGAACGTCCGGGTCGCATGCCAGACCCATCGCAATCATCACGCGCTGCCGCATCCCGCCGGAAAGTTGGTGGGGGTAGTCGTCGATACGGGCTTCGGGCGACGGAATGCCCACCAAGTCGAGGAGTTCGATTGCGCGCTGCCGGGCATCGTCACCTTTCAATCCAAGGTGAAGCGCCATCGGCTCCGTGAGCTGATAGCCGACTGTGCGCACCGGGTTGAGCGAGGTCATCGGGTCCTGGAAGATCATCGCCGTGCCCCTGCCCCGAATTCCGCGCCACTCCTTTGGTGACAGACCGAGCAGTTCATCACCGTGGTACAGAACGGACCCGGCGACGGCAGCCGGCGGCTGAGGGAGCAACCCCATCAACGCAAGGACGCTGACGCTCTTCCCCGAGCCGGACTCGCCGACGATGGCCAGCGTCTCGCCTGCGTGCAGGTCGTAGGAGATGCCGTTGACCACATTGGCTACGCCACGCTTGGTGCCGAAACGCACCTGCAGATCGCGTACTTGGAGTACCGGGGCGGTCATACGGATTGGCCCCGCGATTCGATGACGGACTTCTGCTTCGGGTCGAGCGCGTCCCGCAAGCCATCACCGACGAAGTTGAACGCCATGACGGTGACCAGGATCGCGAGACCCGGGAAGATCCCCATCCAGGGCGCTTGCTGAAAGAAGTTGCGTCCTTCCGCAAGCATCCGACCCCATGCTGGGTTGGGTGGCTGTACTCCGAGACCGAGGAACGACAGCGCCGCTTCGGAGAGGATCGCGAATGCCAACGAGAGCGTCGTCTGCACGATGATGGGAGCCATCACGTTGGGGAGGATGTGACGGGCGATGATGCGTCTGTTGCCGGCACCGATGGAGCGCGCCGCCCTGACATAGACCTCCTCGGATACGACCAACACACTGCCTCTGGTGATACGGGCGAAGATCGGTGTGTAGACGAGGCCGATGGCGATCATGGCGTTGCCGACACCGGGCCCGAGGACTGCGAGGATGGCAATGGCCAGAAGAATCGCTGGGAACGAGAAGAGCACGTCCATCATCCGCATGAGGAACGAGTCGATGCCACCCCGGTAGTAGCCGGCGACCAGGCCGATTGGCACTCCAACAACGAGGGCGAAGCCCACCGCAATGAAGCCCACCTGCAGCGATACCCGGGCCGCGACGATCACTCGGCTGAAGACGTCCCGGCCGAGATCATCGGTGCCGAACCAATGCGTACCCGAAGGCCCGGTGAGTCGGTTGGGTATGTCGATCTCGTTGATGCCGTACGGGGCGATCGTCTCGCCGAAGATGCCAACAAAGACGAGGATCGTCAGGGCAATCAGTCCTGCCACGGCAAGCTTGTTGGCCATCAAGGTCTGCAGCGTTTCCCGAGTGCGTGACACCGGCTTGGCGGCAAGGCGGTCGTCGAGATGGTCGCTCATGAGACACGCACCCTTGGGTCCAGCCGTGCGTAGATGATGTCAACGATGAGGTTGATCGCCAGGAACATGAAGGCGATATAGAGCACCGCTCCCTGGAGCACCGTGAAGTCGCGGTCCTTGACCGCGGTCAGCGCAAGCCGTCCCAAACCCGGCCAGGCAAAGATGACCTCGGTGACCACGACTCCTCCGAGGAGGAACCCCAGCTGCAATCCGACCACCGTGACTATCGGGATCCAGGCGTTGGGAAGCACGTGGCGGCGGACCACCTGCCATTCGGAGAGGCCTTTGGCCCGGGCCGTCAGTACGTAGTCCTGGTTGAGGGCTTCGAGCACTGCAGATCTCACGAATCGTGTGATGATCGATCCCGAGATCAGCCCGATGGTGAGAGCGGGCAGGATGAGATGACGCGCCCATTCCACGATCCCGTCGCCAAACGGAGCAAACCCGGACGAAGGTAGCCAACCCAGCGTCAGCGAGAACAGCAGGATGTACATGACGCCGGCCCAAAAGTCGGGCATCGAAATCCCCACCTGGCTGGCAGCCGACACCGTGTAGTCGAGCCCGGTGCCGGAGCGCACCGCCGAGATGATTCCGGCGGGCAATGCGACCACGAGGGCAATGAACAAGGCTGCCAGCGCCAGTGTGATGGTCGCCGGGAGTCGCTCCATGATCAGTGTTGTCACCGGCTGACCGTTGCGAAAACTGACTCCGAGGTCTCCGGTGATGGCGCTGCCCAACCACGAGAAGTACTGCTGGATCAGCGGCTTGTCCAGCCCGACCCTTTCTCGCAACGCGTCGTAGAGGTCCTGGTCGAATCGTGTCCCCAATGCCACCCGTACCGGGTCGCCGGGTACGAGGTGCATCAAGGCGAACACAACGATGCTGACTCCAAGCAGAGCCAGGAGCATCTGCAGAATCCGCCTGACGAGGAAGCCGCTCATGAGGGCGGTGCCGCCCGGTGGGAGGGGTCTCCCACCGGGCTTGACCTACGACCTACTGGAGGAAGGTCTCTTCGAACCGGATCGCGTTGTCGCCACGTGTCATGTACCCACCGACCTCATCACGCCAGGCGTTGATGTTGTCCGGGTTGTAGAGGTAGATGTACGACGCTTCGTCAACGATGATCTGGGCCGCTTGGTCATACAACGCCTTGCGAGCCGCTTGATCCGTTTCCACCCTGCCTGCATCCAGCAGGCTGTCGACCTCGGAGTTGGAGTAGCCCTGGAAGTTGAAGCCACCCTCCGAGTGGTGTTGGGCGTAGTAGAAGTCATCGGGGTCGATGTTGCCGATCCAGCTGAGCATGAATGCGTCGAACTCACCGTTCGCCTCCATGTCGAGCCAGGTCGAGAAGTCGACATCCGTGATCTCTACCGTGACCCCAACCGCGGCGAGTTCTGCAGCGATCACCTGTGCCTGGGTGACAGTCTCTGGGAAATCGCTTGTCACCAGGAAGTCGATCGTCAGCCCGGACACGCCGGCATCGTCGAGCAATCCCTGTGCAGTGGCCGTGTCGCCGGAGCCAAACGGCGCATAGCTGTAGTACCACGCTGCGTTCGAGGCCGGGATTGCCGTCTGATTGGCCGTGGCTGCTCCAAACTGTGCCGCCTCGGTGATCTCTTCCCTGTTGATCGCATGTGCGATTGCCTGCCGTACCCGAACGTCGTCGAACGGGGTGCGGTTCTGGTTCAGCGCAAAGTAGTGGTAGTCGCCGCCGGGAACCCGGCCGACCGTGACGCCGGCTTCGCCGGACAGGGACTCAATGTCCTGTGGCGGCACCGCGTCGATCCAATGCACTTCACCGGTGCGGAGCGCGGTGAGCTTGGTGCCGGCATCGGGGATCTGCACGAAACGGATGCCGTCGAGCTTGGGTAGACCCTCGCTGGCCCGCCAGTAGTCCGGGTTCTTCTCGAGGACGATGCCCTCATCCGGGGACTGGGAAACGAAGCGGAACGGGCCGGTTCCGACCGGGCTGGTGCCGATGCTGCCGTCGTCGACGATCTCCTTCGGGATGATTGCCATGCCCTTGAAGCCCGCAATCGACACGAGCAGGTTCGGGCTGGGCCGGGTCAGCGTGATGACGACCGTGGAGTCGTCCGGGGCAGTCACGCTCTCAACGGAACCAAAGCGCCAACCGTTGAGGCCTTCAGCGATGATGCGCTCGAAGCTATACACAACATCGTCGGCAACGAGGTCACGTCCGTTGTGGAACTTGACCCCGTCTCGCAGAGTGAAGGTCCAGGTCAGGTTGTCATCGCTGATGACCCAGCTCTCTGCCAGTGCCGGTTCCATCGAAAGGTCAGCGGCCGGCTGCACCAACGTGTCGTAGACGTTCTCGAGAACCTGGAAACTGGCATAAGCGCTTGTCATGTGAGGGTCGAGCTGATCCGGTTCGGAACCCTGAGCTGCGATGAGGATGTTCGCCGCCGCCGGTGCCTCGGTTGTTTCCGCTGGTGCCTCGGTTGTTTCCGCTGGTGCCTCGGTTGTTTCCGCAGGTGCCTCGGTTGTTTCTGCGGGAGCCGCTGTGGTCTCGTCCCCGACGTCGACGCTTTCCCCCTCGCTGCAGGCTGCAGCGGCGAGAGCCAACACCAGTATCAGGATCGCGATCCTCCAGCGGGTTCTTGCCTTCCTCATTTCTCCTCCTGTTTGATTCGCCGTGTTCAAAAACTGGGTGGGGTGACAACACCGAGCACAACAGCGTCGGTCTCGGTCGGGTTGTGATACCAATGGCTTTTGCCTGAGTCGTATGTGATTGCGTCACCTTCCTCGAGCGTGAACAACTCGTCGTCGACCGTGATCTGGAGCAAATCCCCGCTGACCAGATATACGCACTCTTCGCCTTCGTGTTGGAACGGGGCTTCTTCGTTGGTGAACCCTGGAGGAACGGAGGTCTTTAGGACCTCGAGCTTGCCCTGGAGGTTTGGGGTCAAGAGCTGCCAGGCGAGGCCGTTCTCTCCAAGCTGCAGCAGTTTGCGCTCGTGGCGTCTGACTACATCGGCCGCGGTCTTCTGTTCCCCGCCGTCGGCGGAGAGAAGGTCGCCGACCTTCAAGCCGAGTGCCTGGCTGATGCGGTAGAGCGTACGGAACGATGGGTTGCCCTGGCCGCGTTCGACCTCACTGATCAGGCCCGCGCTCACCCCTGCAGCCGCGGCGAGCTCCTTTACGGTGAAACGGCCGCTGCGAGCTTCGCGCAGGCGTAGCCCCAGACCAGCGACGTCGGCGTGAACAGCCTCGGGGGGTTGTTCGAGCGCCATGCCCTCCCCATTCGGTTTATTGAACCGAGTTTCACTTTAGTGATCGCAGCTATGCGCTGTCCAAGGGTGCGCCGGAGACGGCGACGCGACTCTGATCAGTAGGCCCGGCTGCGAGTGAAAGGGACAAACCGGACGCCGCCGAGGTTGGCACGCTCATACTCGTTGTCTGGCTTGCGGGTGTAGCGCCACAGAGTCTGCAGGCCTCCGGCAGGTCCCAGTGGGATGATTAGGGATGCGCCGATGTCGAGCTGGTCGAGCAATGCCCGCGGAGGGATGTCGGGGGCTGCCGTGACCACTATGCCGTTGTAGGGGGCGTGCTCGGGCCAGCCGTGGTAGCCGTCCCCGATGGTTACTTCGACGTTGTAGCTGAGGTCGTCGAGGACGGCGGTAGCCCGCGTGGCCAGCTCCGGAATGATCTCGACGCTGTAGACCTTGCACCCCATTTCGGCGAGCACCGCCGCCTGGAACCCCGAGCCGGTACCGATTTCCAATACTTTGTCGCCGGGTCCGACCGCGAGCGCCTGGCTCATGATGGCCACCATGTACGGCTGCGAGATGGTCTGACCGTGTCCGATCGGAAGCGGGTAGTCACCGTCGGCCTCATCGATCAGGTGTGGGGGGACGAATCGATAGCGAGGAACCGTCTGCATTGCCCGCAGGACGTTGGGATCGGTGATTTCCGGGGGAGAGCTCATAGTCTTCCTCGGGTGTTGCTAGCCGTCGAGCGACGAACGGACCTCGACGGTCTCCCAACCAAAAGTGTATTGGTTCATGAGCAGGTTCGGATCGATCTCGAGGACGATCCCGTCCGGGTCAACTGCCTGTCCGCTCCATCGGGTTTCGATGGTGAAGGGGTGTAGAGCACGGCTCTCGTACTGAAAGGTGTAGACGGGGCTGTCGACCGAGCCGGCGCAAAGCTCGAGGATTTCGGGATCGGGGTCGGGGCACTCCCTGACGAGGTCCCAGGATCCGTCGCTGTCGATGTCGACCCGGATCTCGGTGAGCCAGATGTCGAGGGTGAGGCTGTAGCTGATACCGCTGGTGGGGAGGTCGACACTGAACCCGTCACGGGTACGGTCGGTTCCAGCGAGGACGTCGTACCAAACGTGGTTGTCGAGACCAACCAGGGTCCGATATTGCGGATAGGTGGCGCGGATGGGGGGCGGTACGTAGCTTCGGTCCCGTACGAGGTCGAGCCAGGGGTCGCGTTCGATGACAACGAGGCAGTAGAGGCCGTTGCGGTCCTCGAAGTCGAAGTCCCAACTCCGCGATGTCTGCCCAAGGAAGGCGTCCCGAACTGCGTAGGAGGCAAGGACGGCTATGCGGTCCTCGGAGGAGCAATCGCCGCGTGCGATGTAGGCGTCTTGGATACAGGAGCGGCTGGAGAAAAGCGCCACGTCGCCGAAGAGGCCGGGGTCGGCACCGAGCATGTTCACCACGTAGTCGTGGTAGATGCTGTCGCTGTTGAACCCGGCGACGGTGTCGTCCACGTCAAGTATGACGACATCGTCGTACCACTCCTGCGGGTACCAACACCGCAACGCCCGGCTGGCAACTAGGTAGGCGCCACGCGAATCGACCCAGAGGGTTCCGTCGACCCGGGCCGGGTTGACGATGGTGACCTCGGAGTTGGCGTCGCTCTCGTCAATTGCGGACGCTGGCGTAGCCGTGAGGGCAGACCACGCTAGAAGCATTGAGACAATCACGAGGTTCCGTCTCATGGTTGTCGGCCCGTCCATTCAACCGGCACCATCGTGGCCAGTTCCTCATCTGATATCGGTTCTGAGGGCAGCGCATCGGCGTAGCGCCACAGGCCGTCGGTGCCTCGGCGCAGGGTGAATTCGCTGACACGTCGGTTCCAACCGTCGTATGTCTTGACCAGCTGGCCGCTGGCGTTGGAGATGATTTGCGTCTCGCGGAGGTCTGCCACACGCACCACTGCTGTTCTGTTCTCGGACGCGACTACTTCGATCCCAAGTGTCTCAACGCCGGGATCGGTGTAGCGCCACCCTGGGTTGTCGGTGAGTTCGAGGAAGCCAACCGTGATGCGGTCCCAATAGGGATAGCCGGGCTCGAATAGCAGTGACACCATCTCGTCTGCGGAACTTGTTGGGTTTCCTTCGAGAAACACGAATAGGTCGCGCAACTCCATGGCGATGTAGAAAGCGTTCTCCCCCGTCGTGTCGAAGTCGTCGATCGAATCCCGGTTTACGTCCGACACCAAGACCTCGGGCCGCGCCGGCACCTCGACCGTGGTCGGTGGTGCCTGCGTCGTTGTCGTCGCAGTGCTGGTCGCCTCCGGGGGAGGGGCTGTGGTGGTCGAGGCGGGTCCGCTTGCCGGCGTGACGGTGGTGGAGGCGGCCGTGTCGGCGCCGTCGCCGGAACATGCCGAAACGATGAGAAACCCCGCAAGCAACAGAGCCCGGCGCATCGCCGGTGCCGTCCTTCCCACCATGCAGGCATTATGGCAGCACCTGGGTGGTACTAACAAGTAGATTGTATAACAATATTTAAAGTACTATGACCGTAACTACCAGCGTGCTTGGTGCTCCTCGGCCCACCCGACCAGCCCGTCGATCTGGACATCGTTTCCATCGTCGTCTGCCACAGTGCCGGAGTAGTGGCCGAACATCTGGTGCACCTCGGAGCGGATTACCAACAGGTTGGTCTTCGCCGTCCGGTCGAGGAATGGAGTGAAGGTCAGTTCGACCCTCTCGGACCGCATCCGCCACGCTCTCATGAAGTTGGCGGTGTCGTATTCGAAGTTGACTTCGCCGAGCTTGTGGATGCGGCGGTCAAGCAACAGCGTATTCTCCGTAGCCGCTGAGGTGTCGCCGAAGCCGAAGCCGAGGTTGAGCCCGACCCGTCGCCCGTCGGCTAGGAATCCCGATGCGCTGGCCCACACCCACCGCGAGCTGTACTCCCAAACACCCCGCCCCCAGTCCAGGTTGCCGGAGCTAGTTGCAGGATCGACTGCGGTCGTTGTGTCTCCGATGCGAATTGTTCCCGTCACCGGAATGCAGTTGATCTTGCGGTTGTAGTAGAACCGCCGTTCTCCGATGGGGATGACGATCACGGTCGACTCGTGGTCGGGTTCTACCGCATATGTGAGGTCCGCCTCGAGCGGCCTGCCGCCGAAGTCGTCCCACCTCACCTCGACACTTCGTTGGTCATCGACAACATCGAACAGAAGGCGTGCCCTCCTGCCGCTCCACGAGCTGCGACTTTGGTCGCTGTTGCGGGGAAGCTCGACGCCACGTCCCAGCGGAATCGTCATCGTGTCTTCCACGTAGGTCGCATGCTCGTAGTCGACCCGGTACACGAACACCTGGCCGGCATATCCCAGATCGGCGATCGTCGCTGAGAAGTAGCCGTCGGGTTGCGAAACTCCGTAGTAGTCCCAGCGCTTGATCCGGAACCGCTGCAGGGGTCTTATCCGATAGAAACGGACGTCTTCCAGGTTGCAGTCGAGCAATGGTTGCCGCGCCCAGCCGACTTGGCGCAGGCCGCCGTCGGAGTCGACCAGGGCCGACGATTCGACAATCTCGTGCTGGGTCATCAGCTTGCTCCCGGTCGTGATGGGGAAACGCTAACCGCCGCGATCAACGGCACAGAATCGGGCGAGAGGAAGAAGAAGCTCGACCTGGCAATCGAACATATGTTCGATTAGGGTGTGCGACATGGCTGAGACGGCCGCTATCCTTCACGCCGATCTGGACGCCTTCTATGCCTCGGTCGAGCAGCTGCTCGACCCGTCGCTGCGAGGCAAGCCGATCGCGGTCGGTGGCGGTGTGGTGCTGGCCGCCTCCTACGAAGCCAAGGCCTTCGGTGTCCGCGGCGGCATGCCCGGGCGGATGGCTCGAGAACTCTGTCCGCAACTCCAGTTCGTCGGTGGGCACTACAAGGAGTACCAGCGCCTCGGTGACCAGTCCATCGAGGTTATTCGGGACTTCACACCGCTCATCGAACGCATCTCAATCGATGAGGCATTCGCCGACGTATCTGGCTCGATCCACCTGTTCGGCAAGCCGTCGTCGATGGGGGAGATCATCCGGCGGCGAGTTCGTGACGAGGTTGGGCTCCCGATCTCGATCGGTGTTGCCCGAACCAAGCACCTCGCCAAGATCGGCTCGCAGGTGGCCAAGCCCGACGGAATGGTGGTGGTAGAGCCCGACACCGAACTCGAGTTTCTTCACGATTTGCCGGTCGGGTTGATGTGGGGAGTCGGGCCGGTCACCAAGCAACGACTGGCTGAAATGGGGATCCACACCATTGGTGAGCTTGCGGAGACTCCGGGCCGCTCGCTGCAGCGGTTGCTCGGGCGCGCCGTCGGCGGCAAGCTCGGGGCCCTTGCCTGGAACCGGGACCCACGGGAAATCGAAACCCACCACCGCGCAAAGTCCGTGAGTGCCCAGTCGGCCATGGGGCGCAAGCCTGCGACCGAGGACGTCATCGGACCGACGCTCCGCCATCTGGCGGACCGGGTGGCGACCCGAATGCGGGCCAAGAACCGTGCGGGTCGCACCGTCACGGTGCGGGTACGGTTCACCGATCTGCGGGCCGTCACCCGTTCGATCACACTCCCCGCGGCGATTTCAGCGACTGTGATCCTCGCCGAAGTCGCCAAAGACCTGGTCTACACGGCGCTTGCCGACCATCCTCAGGAAGACGAGATCTCGCTGCTGGCAATTGCCGTTTCGCACCTCGAGGACGATGCGGTGCTGCAGCTCGAACTGCCCTTTGAACTCGACCATGAGGAGCGCCGCCCGGGAACCCACAAGGGCGCGGCCCGATGGGTACTCGATCGGTCGGTTGACCAGGTGCGAGACAAGTTCGGACGCGAGTCGGTCGGCTACGGCTCGGTCGAGTTGGGCGAACGTAGGTCGATTCCGGATGAGTTCCGCGAGTTGGCGGAGCGGCCCGTCTAGCCGTCGTCGGCCAACCTTGCAGGGAATCCGCCGCTGGCGATGGGGCCCCAGCTGTCGATTCTGATGCGGATCAACGACTTGCCCTGATTGAGCATCGCCTCCCGGTATTCGTCCCAGTCGGGATGCTCGCCGGCGATGTTGCGGTAGTACTCCACCAGCGGTTCGACCGAGTCGGGCAGGTCGATTACCTCAGCGGTGCCGTGGATCTGGACCCACTCGCCACCGAAATCATCGGACATGACGCAAACCGATACCGTCGGATTGCGACGGATGTTGTGCACCTTGGCGCGTTCGGGGTAGGTCGAAATCACCAGGCGGGCGTTGTCGTCGACCCCCATGGTGTTCGGGGACATCTGGGGACTACCGTCCCGGCGAATGGTCGACAGGATGACGTTGTGACGCGGTCGAACGAAATCCAGCAGTTGCTCGCGGCCGACCGTCGTGTTGGTTGCGATCTTGCGTGCCATTCGCCCAGCTTATCGCCAACGACTCATGAATCTGGATGGTGCTATTCCGTCAGCTTCGGGCCAGCGACCTCCCACACCTGGGACGGGCTGACGTAGCAAAGGCCGGTCATCCCGACCCCGCCCCGTGCCGGCCATACATCGTGAGCCCATGCCCCGGCGAAGGCCTGGCTCGAGGGTAGCCACCAATCCGGCACACCAGGCTCAGCCGCGGCCAGGAACGCGTCGAAATCGGCCCTGGTGGTACCTGCGTCGTAGACGCCGGTGACGAGCAGGAGGAAGTCGTCGCTCTCGTTGTCCAGGCGGATCCAGAAGTTGTTGGGGAGCGGGTCGGGGCCTTCATAGGTACACGTGGTGCCGTCCCAGGTGAGTACCCCATCGGGCTCCCACGCGGGAACGCCGGTATCGCCGGTTCCGATGATGGCTTGGTAGAAGTGATCTTCGAAGGCTGCCGCATCGGCAGAAGTGGCTACGCGTGTCGATCGACCCGCCGGGTCTTCGACAGTCGCACCGTCGGCATTGATGGTCAGCAATCGATCTTCGATGGTCACCACCGACTCGTCTCTCGCCACTACGGCGGTGAGTTCATCCCAGTGGTAGAGGCCGCCGAACAGCGGCGATGCTTCCAAGTAGTCGGCCACGAACTGCGATACCAGCGAGACGTCTCGATGCTTGGCGGCCACGTCGTAGAGATACGGCGTGACCGGCACAGCATTAGTCGCGTCGAGCGGCACCAGCGTTATCGGGATGTCGGTCTGGAAAACGATGTCGGCCGCCTTCGGGTCTGCCCATATATTGAATTCGGCGTCCCAGTGGTCGATGACGTTGCCGCCGACGTCGACGGCGCCGCCCATCAGATACATCATTTCGACATCGTCGAGCACATCGGGGTCCGCCTCCACAGCCTCGGCGAGGTTGGTTAGGGGGCCTAGGGCGACGATGACTACCCCCGCCCCTGCGGAGTCGATGGCATCGGCCAGCAACGCCGGCGCATCGAGGTCGGAGAGCGGCCGCGGTTCAGGAAGAGCGACTCCGCCGAGAGCGTCGGCAGAGTCTCGCCACATCGCCGGAGCTTCGTTGTTTCCTTCGAGCGGTGTCGTTCGACCGCAGGCGACGGGAATCTCGGGTGCCTCGATCCGCTCCAGCATTGCCGCGGTGTTCTCGGCAGCGGCGGGACAGCGGGCGATGCCGGTGCCAGACATGGTGAGCGCAACTACCTCGACGTCGGGCTGCTGCAGCAAGTACAGGATCGCCTTGATGTCGTCGAATGCGCCGTCGCTGTCGACGATGACTCTGGTGATGTCATCGGAGCCGGCGTCATCGCCGCATCCGGCGGCCAGCGAAACCAGCAAGCAGAGCAGCACGAGAACCCGCGGAACACCCATAACCACCTCCGTCGAACTCCTCATTGTCGCGCCGCAGGCATTAGCTGGGAAGTCCACAGCTCCGCCCCCAGATCCGCAAGAACGGTGAGTAGGGTCGCTCAGCTGCGACCGCTGCCGAGTCGGGGAAGCGCTCCCAACATGGCGGCACCTGCAATGGCGGCGACCGGGATGCTCCACTGCACGACGGCGTCCTTCGTAGCAATCCCCATCGCGGCGACGGCTGCCGCCGAGCCGGCAGTGAGCAGCACCCCGACAAGGACGACCGGCACTCGGGCCGGTGCGGGTCGGCGACTGATACGCCACTCGAACCGGGCAAAGACCGCCACCAGCAGCAGCGTCACGACCAGCAACATTGCCAGCCACAGCGGTCGGGTCAGCCACCAAGTCGCGGTGCCGGGCTCGATTCGGAACAGCCGGCCATCGAAGGTGAACAGGCCGGCAGCCGCCACCAGCGACATGGCCGACAGGTGCCAAAGGTAGATGGTCATGATGATGCCGGACACGGCAACCACGCCGTGCCATGCCCGGGCCCGGGCGGTGAAGCGACGCACTGCCGGTTGGGTGGCCCAGATGACTCCGAGCTGCATGGTCCCCAGCACCGCCATGGCAAACGTCGGCGGCGTCATGTTGGTCACGCCTGCGCCGGGAATCCCCACCATCGCCACCGGATAGAGCCCACTCCAGGTGAGACCGACCAACGCTGCCAGCGATCCGCCAAACACCGTCCAGCCGGTGCGTGACGGTACGCCATTGCCGAAGTCGCGAGCCGACCACCAGTAGCCAAACTGGTGCACCGCGGCCCACACGAAGATGAAGTTGGCCCAACCAATACCCGGAACCTCGACAACAAACCGGGCAACGTCGACTGCGACGGCTGCGGCCAGCAGCCAAACAATCGTCACCGGGCCCGAACGCTGCCACCACTTGTAGGTGAACGGCGCCATCGCAGTGAGGGTCAAGTAGACCGCCAGGAACCACAACGGAACCGTTGCCGACATGGCCCCTGCGTACACGACCTCGGCCGGAACGAAGGTGCGCATTACAACGATGAGCAATACCCAGACCAGAAGGAGAGGAATCACCGGAGTGAACATGCGACGCACCCGGGCGGTGATCCAATCCCGGCGACGCTCCTCGCCCCTTTCCACCTTGCCGAGACCGCGGGCATTGGCATAGCCGCCGGCCAGGAAGAAGATCGGCATCACTTGAACGATCCAGGTGATCCACCCGGCGTAGGGAACCCACTCGAGTGAATTCAACAGCGCGATCTCGTCGTCGGGCTGTAGCCAGATCGAGGCTGCCAGCCAGTGCCCAAACACGACGACCAAGATGGCGACAACACGCCAGAAGTCGACGATGCGGTTGCGGGTGGGGGGTGTCGCCTCGGCCAGCTTCCGGGTGTGCGCCAGATACTTGCTCATACCCCAACCGTATCTCGAGGCGCGCTTGCCGGCATGGGGGAGCGACCCCCAGATCGGGCCATCTGCGTAGGGGCTGATCGGCCCTGGACCCGGACCTATCGGACGTGCATGATGCGGACAGAACAGGGAGAGGACAGCACGTGGGTCACACCGCAGTCAGCGAACGCCTCGATCTCGACGAGGAGTACCGGCTTCTCCAGGAGCGCCTCGACCGCAACGTAACCGGCGCACCAGACTCGGCCGCGATGCGACGGGTCCTCCGGCTGCTCTTCACCCCCGAAGATGCTCACATCGCCCGCCAGTTGCCGGTGATCATCTCGCTCCCCAAGCTCGCCGAGAAACTGGATCGCGACCTCAACGACCTCGACGCTCACATCACCTCCATGGCGCGACGCGGTCTGGTGCTCGACTTCGAGCGGAAGGGCGTTCGCTACGTGATGGCCGCTCCCGTGGTGATCGGCTTCTTCGAGTACACGTTCATGCGAGAGCGACCCGACGCACCCATGGAGGAGTACGCCGCCGCTTTCGAGGATCTGTTCGATGACGAAGACTTCATCCGCAGCGTGTTCGCGGGAAGCACTCAGGTCGGTCGATCGCTCGTGCGAGAGGAAACACTGCCGGCGGAGACCGAAATACTCGACTGGGAACGAGCCACTCACGCCATCGAATCGGCCACCACGGTCGCAGTGAGCCTGTGCCCATGCCGTATCGATGCCGGGCTGCGCGGTGAAGGCTGCGATGCGCCGATCCGGACCTGTCTCACCTTCAATACCGCCGCCATCACGCTGTCCCGCTCGGGCCTGGCAGAGGTGATCACCAACGAAGAAGCGATGGGCATACTCGAAGAGGCAAAAGCGGCCGGGCTGGCCCAGACCGGGGACAACGTGCGCGAATCCGTCGGGTACATGTGCAACTGCTGCGGCTGCTGTTGCGGGATGATGCGATCCATCAAGAAGTACGACATCTACGACGGAATCGTCCCGTCCAACTACCTCGCCACCATCGATTCGGCTGTTTGCCGTGGGTGCACCAAGTGCGCAAAGGCCTGTCCGGTGGGTGCCATCTCGGTCGAGCCGACCAACGGCAAAGGCCTGCGGAAGAACTGGGCCATTGTCGATGCCGACCGCTGTCTTGGTTGCGGGGTGTGCCACGATGCCTGCCGATGGGAAGCCCACGGGATGGAGGAACGGGATGATCCCGCCTACATCCCCGCCAGCACGATGGAGCGGGTAGCGCTGATGGCGATCGAGCGAGGCAAGCTCGCTGATCTGCTGCTCGACAACGTTGGCACTCGGCTCGCCCCGCTGGCCGCCACGGCACTGGGAGTCTTGGAGAAGATGCCGCCGTGGAAGATGGCGATGGCCAACGGTGTCATTCGCTCCAAGTTCGTTTCGACGATGCTCGGGCTAGTCGAGAAGCAAGTGGCGCGCGGCTAGGCCTGGTCTCTACAAGTCGTTCGCTGCGTCGCTCAGGATGTACCACGTACCGCTTCGTGCGGACGGTGCAAGCACGTCATATTGCGAATTGATGTGGCTGAACGTATCCGGTGACCTCTCCGCGGCGACGTCGGCGCTGAATTGGTCGACTAGAAGCATCTCCGGTCGATCTGTTGTGAGCCCGTCGCGGAACTCATCCCAAAGATCCTGCGTCCAGAACTCGGGCGACCATCCCGTGTTGGATGGAGCCTGGTTCATCTCGCCGAGGAACATGTAGAGCGGATTGCCCAGGATGTAGACGGGGTTCGATAACGTCAACGGCAACTCGCTCAGGTCGTTCCGGATATCTGCATAATCAGGCGAGACAGCTTCCTGATAGTCGACAAGACGATCGCCGATTCCGAAACCGTTCTGGCCCAGGTCGAGCGTCTTGATTCCAATCGCCGCACCGACCGGGAGCAGCGCGACGACAGCGAGCGCTATCTCGGCTTGCCATCGGCGCGGCCTTTCAGCCAGCAGACCATCGATACCGTCGAGGGCAAGCAGCGCCAGGGGGATGATCATCACTAGGAGCAAGTAGCTCCACCACAACTGGAACAGGAAGGTGGCGAACCCGGCGATTATCCACGCAGCGGAAACCCGGCTCAGCGGGTCGTGGCGTTTCTGCCAGATGCCCCTCAGGCCGAGCAGGAAGAGCGGGAGGTAGAGGAGACCAAACTCCCAAAGAGACTCCACGAGGCGGCGCAGCGTCCTGCCGGCGATGGCCGGGATCTGGGGCGGGTAGCTCACGTAGGTCCACCAAACCCGATCCAGCAGGCCCCTCGATGCGTAGTAGGCAATCCAGGGAATGGCGACGACAGCTAGCCCTAGGCACAGCCAGGGGAGCGCCTCTTTCGTTCGTTTGAAGAACTTCGCGGAGCCGGCCAGGGCGACGATCCACAGAACCGCGACAAGAGGGGCTAGGGCGAGTTTGAAGAACAGCACAAGGCCACCCAGTACACCGGCCCAGAAGTAGCGCGTTCGGCCTCCTTGCATCGCCAGCCACGCCGTTCCGAAAAGTAGTGGCCCGACGAGTGCTTCTAGCTGTGTCAGGTAGTTCAGCTGGGCAGCTCCGTAGTACCAGCCAACGATCGCCAGTGGTATGAGACCGACGATCCATTGTCGGGTGAAACGGTGTCGGAGCAGGTACATGAGAATCAGGCTGAACGACAGGAAGTAGATGAGTTCCAGAGCGTGTACACCCACCTCGGTGAACCCAAACAGCCTGCCGGCCAGCTGGTAGAAGACGAAGACGCCGGGCTGTTTGACATCCCAGATGTCCTCGTAGAGGGTGGCGCCGTCATCGAGCATGCGTCCGTAGACACTGAATAGGGCCTGATCTCCCATGAAAGGGAAGTGCAGATGTGTGAGCCCGAGAAGGGCTGCCGCCGCAAACGAGATGACTGCGACGGCGACCGTTGTGCGGCTGAACCGGCGTGAGGTCACCGAGATTCCCCCTTGGAACGCGTTGGCAGTATGCCCTTGGAGCCGGATTCGGGAAGGTGTCCTAGCAAGCTGTGCGGTAGCCGCTGACCGACGGCGGGGCAAGTCGGCGGTCCCACCTGCCCTCCGCTATACGGCGTAGCCTGAGGTGTACTGCCGGGGATTGTCATGACGGAAAACCACACGAAGCTGGCTCGCTCCACCGTCGTGATCCTCGCCGCTGTCGGAGCTGTTTCGGCGGCCGGCCTGATCTTCGAGATCGCCCTCACCCGCGTCTTTGCGATCACTCAGTTCTATCACTTCGCCTTCCTCACGGTGTCGATGGCACTGCTTGGTCTCGGAGCCAGCGGTTCGGTGCTCACCGCCTATCCCCGCCTAGGTTCGGGTGGTCCCCGGCGCTGGGCGATGCTGGCGGCGTTGCAGGGAGTGGCAACAATCGGGGCTTACTGGGTAGCAAACACGCTGCCGTTCGACTCTTTCGCTATCGCCTGGGACCGCGCCCAGCTCGTCTACCTGGCTCTTTACTACCTGACCCTGTCGGTCCCGTTCTTCTTCGGCGGCCTGATCGTCGCGATTCTGCTGACCGGAGCCGGCCAACCGGTCCCCGTGTCATCGCATCTCGTCTACGGAGCGAGCCTGGCCGGCTCCGGGCTCGGCTGTGTTGTCGCCGTACTGGCTCTGGACCGTTTGGGAGGGGAAGGGACAATCG
>JASJAS010000033.1 GCA_030066875.1 Acidimicrobiia bacterium
CCGGCCGAAGCTGGCGACCGATGGCACGCAAGACTTTGATCAAAGCAATAATAGCCTGCCAGACCGTCGGTTGTGGCCCTAGAATATTCATCACATCAATACTCAAGGAGACCGCAACCCGACCACAACGGAAGTCAGCCGACACTCGACGCCCTGGTTCCCCCCGACATGGCACGCAAAGCGGAAAAGGTCGGGGTGGCCAAGGTCAATCTCGATGCGCCCAGCCTGTTCGCGTTAGCCGTGCTCGCCGGTGCCTTCATCGCATTGGGGGCAATCTTCGCTACGACGGTTACGACCGGGGCAAGCAGCCTTCCGTTTGGGGTGGCGAAGGTCCTTGGAGGTAGCGCGTTCTGTCTTGGCCTGATCCTCGTCATCGCAGCAGGGGCCGAACTCTTCACCGGCAACAACCTGATTGTCATGGCTTGGGCCGGCGGGAAGGTGTCAACCAAGCGCCTTCTCTACAACTGGGTGGTTGTCTACATCGGGAACTTCGTTGGGTCGGTTCTGACCGCCTACATGATGTTCTTGAGCCGTCAGTATCTGTTCGGGGACGGCCAACTGGGACTGAACGTCCTCACCACCGCCAACGCCAAGACCGGGCTCGACTTTGGCCAGGCGATCGTGTTGGGCATCTTCTGCAATGCCCTGGTTTGTTTGGCGGTTTGGCTCTCGTTCAGCGCCAGGAGCCTCACAGACAAGATCCTCGCGGTTCTATTCCCGATCACGGCTTTTGTCGCAGCCGGGTTTGAGCACTCGGTCGCCAATATGTACTTCATTCCAACCGGTTTGTTCGTCAAAGGCGGAGCGGTGGCGGAATTCTGGGCGACCACAGGGTCAACTGCTTCCGAGTTCGCCAACTTGACGTGGACCAACTTCCTGCTTGCCAACCTGGTGCCGGTCACGATCGGCAACATCATTGGCGGAGTCGGTCTGGTTGGTCTCGTCTATTGGTTCATCTACCGCCGGCCGCAGCACCTCGCACAGGATTGACCCGGCCCTTCGGACCCTGGTATTGTTGTGATCAATGTCGGGCTGTGCCCGGCAGTCATAGGTTGAGCGAAGTCCGGTGAGATCCCGGCGCTGTCCCGCAACTGTGATGCCTACATGGCTAGCCAGGACGCCTCCCCTATGGCGGTGAGATGCGCCTCCGGAGGAGGGGCCACTCCCACCTGACGGACCAAAACTCCTCCGAGAGAAGGAGGAGTTTTGAAATCCCGGACCACCATCTTCCTGGCTGTCGCTTTTGCGCTGCTTGCAGCTTCCTGTGGTGATGACTCAGCGACCACAACAGCCGCCCCCGAGGCAACGACTACGGCAGCGCCCGCGACAACCACGGCAGCGCCAACGACCACCGCTGCCCCCACCACCACGACCGCTGCTCCCACGACAGCCGCCGCCGCCGACCCGTTGTTCCCGGTCACCGTTGACACCGACTCCGGCCCGGTAACGATCGAAGAACAGCCGTCCCAGATCATTTCCCTTTCACCGACGGCGACGGAGACCCTGTTTGCCATCGGCGCCGGGGATCAGGTTGTGGCTGTCGACGAGTACTCGTACTACCCGGCCGAGGCGCCGGTAACCGACCTCTCCGGCTTTGCGCCCAATGTCGAAGCGATCCTGTCGTACGCCCCGGATCTACTGATCGTCGCCGGGAGCCCCGACGACCTTCAGGCCTCCGTCGAGTCGGTCGGTGTCCCCGTACTCCTCATGGGGCCCGGGGCGACACTCGAAGACGTCTACACCCAGATAGAAACCCTCGGCGCGGCAACCGGTAATCCCGACGGTGCAGCGCATGTGGTCGCCGACATGCAAGCTCGTGTCGCCACCGCGTTAGACAGCTTCACCGCCTCCGATCCACCGCTGACCTACTACCACGAACTCGACAACTTCTACTACTCGGTGACGTCGCAGACGTTCATCGGGCACATCTACGGGTTGCTTGGTCTCGAGAACATCGCGGATGCGGCCGACCCCGATGGCTACGGCTACCCCCAACTCACTGAAGAGTTCATCATCTCGGCGAATCCCTCGTTCATCTTCCTAGCCGATGCGCAGTGCTGCGGGGAGTCGGCAGAAACCGTGGCGGCGCGACCGGGCTGGAACTCGATGGAGGCTCTGGCCAGCGACCGTGTGGTCGAGGTCGACGCCGACATCGCCTCACGCTGGGGCCCGCGCACCGTCGACTTCATCGAGGCGATCGCCGCCCTACTCAGTGGAGATGGCGGCGGCTGATGGTGGAGACGACCGTCGCCCCGACCCGGCTCCCCGCCACCTGGCTGGTTCTCAGTTTCGTTGCGCTTGCGGGGGCCGCCACCGTGTCGATATCGGTGGGGGCGGCCGGGTTGTCGGTTGACGGGATCGTCGCCGAGTTGGTCGATCGTCTCCCCTGGATCGAAGCCGAGTCCGACTTGTCGGCGACCGCTTCGGGCATCCTCTGGCAGGTGCGGATGCCGCGGATTGCACTTGGGGTTCTGGTCGGAGGGATGCTGGCCCTGGCCGGCACCTCCTACCAGGGCATATTCCGCAACCCGCTGGCGGATCCATACCTGCTCGGCGTCGCTGCGGGGGCCGGTCTGGGTGCGACCCTGGCCATCGTCTTTGGGCCCGACACAGGCGGAACATCACTCGCCGTCGTCGCACCTGCTGCCTTCGTCGGGGCGCTGGTGGCCGCGATCGGCTCCTATCTGTTGGGCACGGTTGGCAGGGCAACGACGACGTCGCTGATACTCGCAGGCGTCGCGGTGGCCGCCTTCCTGACGTCGATCCAGACTTATGTGCAGCTACGGAACACCGACTCATTGCGCGACGTCGTCAGCTGGATGCTCGGCAGGCTGTCAACCGCCGGCTGGGGCGAGATCCGAGCCATCCTGCCGCTCGTGATCGTGAGTTCGATCGTCCTGCTGCTTCATCGCCGGTTGCTGGACGTGCTTGCGTTGGGTGATGACGAAGCGACCGCATTGGGTGTGCAGGTAACGACCGTCAGGCTGGTAGTGCTGGTCGCTGCGAGTCTCGGCACCGCGGCGGTTGTCGCCGTCAGCGGCTTGATCGGCTTTGTCGGGATCATCGTTCCCCACGCACTCCGCCTCACCATCGGCACCAGTTACGCACGGTTGATTCCGCTCTCCTTTGTTGCCGGCGCGACGTTCCTCGTACTCGCTGATCTCCTGGCTCGCACCCTGATCTCACCGGCCGAACTTCCCATCGGCGTCGTAACAGCCTTCTTTGGGGCCCCCTTCTTCCTTGGCATCCTGCATCTGACCGAAAGGGCAGCAACATGAGCGCGATCGATTTCGAGAACGTGTCGGTCCACTACGGCCTCGAGCCCGTTCTCGAGAGCCTGAGTTTCACCGTCGAATCCGGGTCGTGGGTCTCAGTGATCGGGCCGAACGGCGCCGGTAAGTCAACGATGTTGCGCGCTCTGGTTGGACTGACCCCGTTCAGTGGTTCGATCGCAATCGCAGGTCGGTCGGTCGAACGGATGCGCCGCCGCGAGCTGGCGCGGGCTCTTGCCTATGTGCCCCAGACGCCTGAGCATCCGGCCGGCATGTCTGTGTTCGACTACGTGATGCTTGGCCGCACCCCGCATCGCTCCTACCTTGGATCAGGCAACAGCAATGACCTAGCGGTTGTTCGCGACATACTTGCGCTGCTCGATCTCGAGCGCCTTGCGCGGCGGCCGGTGAGTTCCGTTTCTGGAGGTGAGGCGCAGCGAGCAGCCATTGCAAGAGCCGTCGCTCAGCAAGCCCCGGTGCTACTGCTCGACGAACCCACGTCTTCCCTCGACATCGCAAGGCAGCAAGAGGTCATGAACCTGATCGACGGTCTCCGCAGCTCAGAAGGCCTCACGGTCATTTCGACGATGCACGATCTGACGCTCGCCGGCCAGTACGCCGACCGACTGCTGCTTCTTGCCGACGGCACAGTTCGGGGAGATGGAATCTCCCGCGAGGTTCTCACAACGGAGGCGATCGAACGGCACTACGGCGCATATGTGCGCGTCGTGGAGGACGACGATGGCGCAATCACCGTGGTTCCCTTGCGGCCGGGCCGCCAAGCAGAACTCGACGAGGCCCCGTCGGAACGGTGAAGCGATGGCGGCGATCATGGTCCAAGGGTGCACGAGTTCTGCGGGGAAGAGCTTCATCGTCACCGCGCTTGCTCGCATCTATTCAAGGCGCGGCGTCTCAGTAGCTCCTTTCAAGGGGCAGAACATGTCCAACAATGCCCGAGTCGTCGACGGCGGCGAGATCGGTGTCGCCCAGTGGCTCCAGGCGCGGGCCGCACGATTGCGGGCGGAGACTCGGATGAATCCGCTGCTCATCAAGCCGGAAGCCGGGGGCAGCCAAGTCATCCGCAATGGGGTGGTGGACGTCGAGGCAAGCCGAAGCGAGTGGCGAGGACGCTCGGTACGTCTGTGGCCGGCCGTCCAGGATGCGCTTCGTTCCCTGCTGAATGATTTCGATCTCGTACTGATCGAGGGCGCCGGAAGCCCGGCGGAAACGAACCTCGCAGCGAGTGACATCGCCAATATGAAGGTTGCAGACGAAGCAGACGCGCCGGTGATTCTGGCCGCCGACATCGATCGGGGCGGTGCGTTCGCCCATCTGTACGGCACGTGTGCGCTGCTGCCCGAGCGGCACCAGAAGCGGGTCACCGGCTACATCCTCAACAAGTTCCGCGGCGATGCGGAACTGCTGGAGCCCGCGCCGACTGACCTGACCGCGATGACTGGCATGGCACATCTCGGCACCTTGCCGTACATCGAGCATGACCTTCCCGACGAGGACAATGCATCATTGATCGCCCGCCCGTCGCGAGACGGTCTCGCCAGAGTCGTCATCGTTCGATGGCCGACCATCTCAAACCTCGATGAGTTTGCACAACTCGGGCAGGTAGCCAACATCGAATGGGCCGAGCACCCGAGCCAGCTCTCAGGAGCTGACGTGATCGTCCTTCCCGGATCCAAACATGTCACCTCGGACCTCGGATGGTTTCGGGCCAACGGCTTCGAAGCACCGCTGCTCAGAATGGCCCAAGCGGGAACACCCATCATCGGAATCTGTGGTGGGATGCAGATACTGGGCGGAAGGATCGTCGACCCTCACGGTGTCGACGGATCGGGACACGGGCTGGGCCTGCTACCGCTGACCACCGTTTTTGACCAAGAGAAGCTCGTGGACAACACCCGTCTTCGGTTCTCCGAAGTTCCCGGACCATGGCTTCCGCTTTCGGGGATCGAGTACGACGGCTACGACATAAGGCATGGCCGCATCATCCCGACCGCCGAGGACAGGACAACGCAGGTTCTACCCAACAACGCCGGTTTCGTTTCCAACAACATCCTGGGCATCGCGACGCACGGCCTGCTCGAGAACTCAACAGCGCTGGGGGCATTGTTCGGGTCAACACCCGAAGAGTCCCTCGATGCTGCGATCGATCGGATAGCCGATGTCGCAGAGGAGCATCTCGACCTGCCCGCGATCGACCAACTCGCCGGTATCTCATGAGCGGCAAGACCCGACAGCCGTCGCTCGTCATTGTCAACACCGGTGACGGCAAAGGCAAGACGTCCGCCGCCATGGGCATCGCGCTGCGGGGTGTGGCTCGCGGATGGCGCGTCGGGGTCGTGCAGTTCATCAAGTCGGCGAAGTGGAAGACCGGCGAATCGAAACTGGCCGATCGGCTCGGCATCGATTGGTGGAACACGGGCGACGGCTGGACGTGGGAAGCCGATGACCTCGAGACCAGTGCTCGACTTGGGCGCGAAGCCTGGGCGCTGGCAACGCAGCTGATCGGTGCCGGGGATCACCAGTTGCTCGTCCTCGATGAAATCACCTACCCGATGACACTCGGCTGGATCGACACCGGCGAGGTGGTCAATGTGATTACCAATCGGCCCTCCGGCGTGAATGTTGTGCTGACCGGTCGAGATGCCCCCGATGAGATCCTCGCCATCGCCGACACCGCCACTGAGATGCGCAAGATCAAGCACGTCTACGACCAGGGCATAGCGGCCAAGAAGGGAATCGACTTCTGATGGCCTTGACCGTTCTCATCGGCGGCGCCCGCTCGGGCAAGAGCGCTACGGCATCCGCCCTCGCGCACCAGATCGGGCGGCCTGTGACCTACATTGCGACCGCCACCGCCGGCGATGATGAAATGGCCGAACGCATCGACCGCCACCGGACAGAACGACCGGCGGGCTGGGTGACCATCGAGGAACCAACCCGACTTGAGGCAAGACTTGCGGGCATCGACGAACACGACACGATCATCATCGACTGCCTCACCCTCTGGCTGACCAACATGATGGGCACCGGCGCCGACGAACCCGACATACTGAAAGCGGCCAGAGCCATCGCAAGTGCCGCGGCCGGGCGACGTGGAGAAACCATCGCCGTGACCAACGAAGTAGGGCTGGGCCTGGTACCCCCGAACCCGCTCGGCCGCCAATTCCGGGATCTTGCCGGCCGCGTGAACCGGTGCTTTGTCGATGAATCCCACCGCACATGCCTTGTCGTTGCAGGACGAGTCCTGCCTCTGCTCGAACTTTCCGATTGGGAGGACCCAAGAGATGACCATTGACGTCCAAGGCCTGCTGGCCGAGGCACCGCCGCCCGACCAGGCCGCAGCAGCGCAAGTCCGCGAACGCGCGGCAAACGTCCTCCGACCCGGCGGCGCGCTGCAGCGCCTCGACGAGATCGCCGCGTGGCTGGCTGGATGGCAGAGAACGCCCCGGCCGAGTGTCGACCGGCCCGAGATACTCCTGTTTGCGGCCGACCACGGCGTGTCCATTGATGGCGTGAGCGCGTATCCCGCAGAGATCACAGCGGCGATGTGCCATGCCGTGGAACAAAGCCAGGCAACTGTTACCGCATTCGCCAAGGATCTCGGTGCGGCGGTATCCCTTGTTGACGTTGGCGTAGGCAACCCGACCGGCAATCTCAGAATCGAGCCGGCATTGGATGAGGCCCGTTTTAACGCAGCGTTCGACGCCGGGCGTGCGGCGGTGGCAAGGGGCGACGCCGACATTCTCGTGCTCGGCGAAATGGGAATCGGGAACACGACGCCCGCAGCGGCAATCGCCGCCGCCATCAGCGGTGGTGATCCGGCCAAGTGGGTGGGCCCGGGCACGGGTGTGGCCGGTGACCAACTCGATCACAAGCGCACCGTGGTCAAAGAGGCCGTCGAACGAATCACCGACGTGGTCGATCCGATGGAAATACTCCGTCAAGTGGGCGGAGCCGAACTCGTGGCGATGGCGGGCGCCGCCGTCGAAGCCCGGCTCCGCTCGGTGCCGATTCTTCTCGACGGCTATGTCGTCACTGCGGCTCTGCTCCCGATCCATGAAGCCGCGCCTGGGTCACTCGACCATGTCCTCGCCGGCCACCGCTCTCCCGAACCCGGACACGGTTGGCTGCTGGAGCGCATGAACATGGAACCTCTGCTTGACCTCGGACTCCGTCTCGGCGAGGGTTCAGGTGCCTTGGCCGCTCTCCCGCTGGTTCGATTGGCTGTCGCGGGCGTCCTCAACGTTGCGACGTTTGCCGAGGCAGGGCTGGTCTGATGCGGAGCCTGCGGCTGGCGCTGGCATTCCTGACGCGGATTCCCTTGACCCCGACCGACCCGGTCGCATTTCCCACCCCTGCAATCGGCGTCTTGTTCCCGGTCGCCGGACTCGTCATCGGTGGCTTGGTCGGTGGCGTCTACTGGCTGACGGCCGAAGTCTTGCCCACCGGCCCTGCCGCAATTGTGGCCGTTGCTTTCAGTGTGCTGATCACTGGAGGCTTTCACGAAGACGGGCTGGCCGACACATTTGATGCGCTCGGCGGCGGGCAAGATCGCGAAAGTGCCCTTCGCATCTTCAAGGACTCGCGCCTCGGCACGTTCGGAGTGGCTGCGATCGTCGTGTCGCTGCTACTCCGCACGGCGCTCCTTGGGGGACTTGATGCAACAACCGGCCTACTCGCATTGATGGCGGCACACGTGATAGGACGCGCCACCACCGCTGCAGCTATGGGATTCGCAACCCCGGCGACATCCGGCCTTGGCACCTCGCTGATGACCGGGTTCACAGTCGCTCATTCGTTCGGGGCCACGGCTATCGGCCTGGGTATTGGTCTCGCACTCATCGGCCCGGCAGCACTCATTGGACTCGGGCTAACAATCCTGGCCGCGGTTGCGCTGGGACGCTGGGCGACCGGCAAGATGGGAGGCGTGACCGGAGACGTTCTTGGAGCAATCGAGCAGTGTGGGGAAGTCGCCGTACTCGCCGCCGTAGTTGCCACGGCAGATCTGTGGAGCCTCCCATGGTGGAATTGACCCGGGAGATCTGGCTGCTGCGCCATGGTGCAACCGATTTCTCCGAGTCGGGACGATACTGCGGCCAGCTCGACATACCCCTAACGGCACGCGGCAGGCTCCAGGTGTTGCCTCGACGAGCCGACGTGAGCCGAATCAGCCATGACTGGCTGTGGAGTTCGGACCTACAGCGCTGCGTCGAGACAGCCCGGATCGTTGCTGGGGACCCAACCGTAGACAAGCGTCTGCGGGAATTCGACTTCGGCCGCATCGAGGGGCTGCGGTTCGATGAACTGGACCACGCCACCCAAGAAGGCATCCTCGCCTTCGACGGCTTCGCCGCCCCCGGAGGCGAGACCGTGCCCGAGTTTCGAGCACGCATCGAATCATTCTTCGACGAGCTCCCAGCCGGTCGGCACCTGATCGTCACCCACGGCGGCGTCATTCGATTGCTCTTGCGGAGAATGGGGCATGACTTCCGCGTCCGTCCCGGCGGCCTCGTCTTTCTTTCGCGCTGGTAGGCGACGAACGGGGTCGAGACCTACCCGGCGAGAAACACCCGACGGAGTAGATCTTGCTGCGTCAGGATGCCGACGACCTCACCATCTGATACGACCGGAAGACGGCGATGTCGCTGAGCGAGCATCGTACCGAGCGCCTTCACCAGGCTCATGTCCGGTCCAATGGTGTTCAAGTCGCGAGTCATCACCTCCGTCACCTTCATCGACGCGCGCGATTTCCGCATCTCGATTAGGTCGGACATACCACGAAACGAGCCGCGCTCCATCAGCTCCGAGACCGCAGGCAGCAGCGCCTGCAGCAGATCGCGGCCCGACACGAGGCCGATGAACCCTCCGTCGGCGTCTCTTACCAGAGCGCTTTCAGCATGTCTGGCAATCAACTCGAGCGCGGCATCGTGAACCGAGTCATCTGCGGACACGGTCACCACTTGGGTCCGCATCACATCCTTTACGTCCATCCGCTCCCTCCCAGATTCGTGGACTCATATTGACCGGGTCAATAATGGCACCGGGGTCGCCGATCCGCAATAGAACTCTGCTCCGACCTCCTCCCCAAAAATTGACTGGATCAATACCGGTGGCTAGTTTCGGAGCAAACCCCGAAGCCGATTCGAGTCCCTATTCCCGGCGGCCAGCACTGCCCCATGGCAACGATTTGCGTCCTTACGTACGGGAGAGTCGAGAGGAACGTCACATGCGAATCTTCAATTTCAGCGCCGGTCCCTGCACCTTGCCCCTGCCCGTCCTCGAGGAGGTCCAGGCCGAATTCGTCGACTACCGGGAAACAGGAATGTCGATGGTCGAAATGAGCCACCGAACACCCCCCTACGAAGCCGTTCACGATGGTGCCATAGCCTTGGCGCGCGAGCTCTTTGCGGTTCCCGAAGATTTCGACGTGATGTTCATCCAGGGCGGAGCGACCATGCAGTTCGCCATGCTGGCGATGAACTTGCTGACGCCGGGATCAAAGGGCGCCTACATCGACACCGGCATCTGGGCATCAAAAGCGATCCAAGATGGAGCCCACTACGGCGAGGTATACACAGCCTGGAGTGGCAAAGAGTTGGCCTACACCCGTGTCCCGGATTCAGCTGAGTTGACTCTCCAGGATGACACTCGCTACGTCCACATGACCAGCAACGAGACGATCGGGGGCGTGCAATACCACGAATGGCCCGAGGTGGCAGTGCCGCTGGTTGCTGACATGTCATCCGACTACATGAGCAGGCCGATCCCGTGGGAGAAGTTCGACCTCGTGTACGGAGGTGTTCAGAAGAACCTCGCCCCGGCCGGATCGACTCTGGTGTTCATCCGGCGCAGCATCTTGGAGCACACGCGCCGTGACCTCGGCATCTACCTCCGATACGACATCCACGCCACCAAGAATTCCATGTACAACACACCGCCCGTGTTTCCCATCTACGTCATGGAAAAAGTGCTGCGGTGGATGCAAGCTGAAGGTGGATTGTCTGCAATGGAGAAGAAGGCCGACCAGAGAGCCGGCCTCATCTACGAGACAATCGACAACAGCGACGGTTTCTACACAAATCCGATCGAACCGGCCAGCCGATCCAACATGAACGTTGTCTTCCGCATCGCAGACAACGATCGGGAGCCACAGTTCATCGCGGAAGCTGCGGAGAAGGGCATGTCTGGTCTGAAGGGACATCGCAGCGTTGGCGGATGTCGTGCGTCGGTCTACAACGCCATGCCGCTGGCTGGCGCAGAGGCCCTCACCGAGTTCATGGTCGACTTCAAGCAACGAGTCGGCTGAGCGCCAATGGACATCCGTCCACTCGACATCATGCTGGTGGATGCGGCGGTCGCGCCGCAGGTTGCCGTGCCCGCGTACGACTTGCTGTCTGCAGCCGACCGGCAACGCGTCCTTGCCGAAGATCCCCTCAATTACCTAAACGCCATCAGGCTGCCTGAGGACTATCCACCCCAAGACCATCGCGCTTCTGATCGGCACCTGCAGGATTCGCTCACCGCACTGCGGAGGATGGTGCGCGAAGGAGCATTCCATCGCGTTCCCGGCCCGGCGCTGTTCGTCTATCAACTCACCGCCGGCGATCACCGGCAGATCGGAGTGGTTGCCGACGTGCCGATCGTTGCTTTCGAGGAGCACCGCGTGTTGCGACATGAAGAGACCCGCACCGACAAGGAGGAGGGACTCGTCAACTACATCGACGAGGTGCGGGCCAGTTCCTCCCCGGTGTGCCTGACCTACCGGCCACACGCCGCCATAGACGCGCTGTTGGCTGAGATCACGACCGAGGCTCCAGATCTGGATTTTGTCGCTTCCTCGGGAACTCGACAGGAAGTGTGGAAACTCACCGACGTGGTGCTCATCGGCAAACTGATCGGCCTGTTCCGCGAGGTGCCCAAGGCGTACATAACCGATGGCCATCACCGGGTCGCAGCCACCGCGCTCAGCAGGACTGCAGACAGCTTTCTCGCCGTGCTATTCCCCACCAATCAGATGCGCCTGGTCGCGTACCACCGCTGCGTCAGAGATCTTGGAGATGAGTCGCCGGCGAGTTTCCTCGAGAAGCTTTCCGCTGAGTTCGAGATCACAACTGTGGACAGGGTCGACCAACCGCCCGAGCCAGACCGCGGGCTCATCTCGATGCGCCTGGACGGCACGTGGCACCAGCTGCGTCTCAAGCGGGAGTTCCGTAACGGGGACGCCCACAAGAACGTAGATGTCATCACCCTGCAGAAGCGCATCTTCGAACCCCTCCTCGGCATTGCCGAGCCTCGCTCCGATCCGAGACTCGAATGTGTCACCTCCCGCATAACCCCGGAGGCAATCACCAGCTGGGTCGACTCGGGCGTGTACGCGGCCGCGTTCTTGCTCTATCCGATGTCGCTGGAACAGCTGATGGCGGTCGCCGACACAGGGGAGACTCTTCCTCCAAAGTCAACATGGTTCACACCCAAGGCAGGGTCCGGGATCTTCCTCAGCTTTGACGATCGGTGATCTTCTGCTGCTTCCTTCCTAGCTCGGCGTGCCGCTTCGCAATCCGAACGAAGTCACGAACAGCCGGGCTGTCCAAGGCTGAATTCCATGCGAGGCTAATGACAGCCGCATCGACGTCGACCAGCGGAATGGCGCGGACATCCGGCCGAACATAGGTGGCCGCCACGGCTGCCGTCGTGATCGAAAGATCACCCGTCATCGCCACCGCCTCCAGTAGTTCGCCGGCATTGCCGGCCACCCGGTTGTAGGTAGCCTCCTCCCCACCGGGTCGTGGGTTCACGATCCACCAATCACGTTGATCGGGCGGACAGTCGGGTGCGACGACCGGGTAGGGCACCAAGTCCTCGACTCGCAACTGTTGGCGCTTCGCGAGCGGGTGATCGTTGCGGACCATGACGACCCGGGGATCCAGGCGGAGCCTCTCGATCATCAGATCTCTATGTACAGAGAAGCGCCCCTTCAGCGGAGTAGCCACGAAACCTAACTCGATGCGACCGCTGCTCAGCGCCGGTGCCACCTCACCCCAATCCAGAATGAGAATCTCCACTCGACCACTGTTGGCGACCCCTCTGTAGGCATCGACGACCTTCTTCTCGATCGGAGTCCCCCCAGTGCCGTAAGTCGCCACACGCAATACGGGTCCGGAAACGGCAACGTTCGATTTGGCTTCATGCACCTCGGAGAGAATGCGGCGGGCGTGGACACGAAGCGTGTCGCCGGCCGCAGTCAGCTTCACGTCACGACTGGTCCGCGTGAGCAGCGACGTTCCGAGTTCCGCTTCTAGGGCTTGAATCTGGCGGCTGAGCACCGACTGGCTGACGTTTACCTTTGCTGCAGCTCGAGAGAAATGGAGCTCTTCAGCCACCGCTAGAAAGTACTCGAGTTGACGAAGCTTCATTGGACTCCAACATCGGAGCAACCCTGATCAATGCTCCAGGGGCATTGAACAATACCGCGTATGACTTGGACCTGCCCGATGTCAACCCGAATACTGGCGGGAGAGCACAAGCCCGAACGGTGCAGGCCTGACGACCTTCGTCGCAGCCGCCAAGCAAGTCGCAGGAGGCAACATGCAGCGCAAACCGGACATCGTTGAGATCCTGGAACGCACCCAGACAGGCGAGTACTGCACGTCGAAGGACTGGGACACGCGAAAGCTGCCCGGCGCGGTGAAGCAAGTTCTCAGGGAACACGACCTTATGGGCGTGTGTGATCCCGAAAACCCGGTCAACACTGACTTCGACCTGGCGGACCGGTTCTATGAAGCCGGCTATCAGCTGGCGCTGGAACTCGGGTTCCTGTGCACCGACACGGACCGAATCGTCGCCGTCTCACAGGAAGAACTCGACGATGCGCTCAGGCACGCCAAGTCTGAGTTGTTCGTCGGCTACGGCAAGGACGGCACCTGGCTGAAACACCGCCGGATCTCGGACCCGTACCCGATGAAGATCACTGCTTCCCTGGCCATCGCCAACAGCGAAGAGATGTTCCCTCTGTTGCTCGAAGGTATCGCACGGGAAAAGGAGGTCGACATACTCGGCGGCGGGTCGATGCTCCACGTCTTCGGTCGTGAGATCCTGTCGGGTACGCCGCTCGAGACGCTCGCTGGGTATGAACACGCCCGGATGCACGTCGAGGCCCGCCGCAAGGCCGGTAGACCGGGCATGGGCGGCATCAACATCTACTCGGCGGTCACTGAGTTCGGACAGTTTGGTGGATACGGCCTCCCAGGAGGCGCCCCGACGACGGATCTCGCCCTGGTCCTCTTCCCTTCGGAGTTGAAGATCGACTACCGCACCCTGCACAAGGTCGTACACACGATCAATGTCGGCGGGATGATCAAGGCGGCGTCATACGGAATGATCGGAGGCATGGCCGGTCCTCCGGAGGGTGCCGTCATCTCGAGCATCGCCAACGGCCTGCTCATCTATCCGATCCTCCAAACCGCCATGGGCGGTGGCCAGATCTACGACGTGAGGTATCTGGCCAACGTCAACCGGGAGGGTCTATGGGCTCTCAGCGTCGCCCAGCAAGCGCTCAGTCGCAACACCCACATCATCACCGATCCGACTACCAATCAGGTGTCCGGTGCCGGGACCGACAAGCTCCTCTACGAAATCGCGACCAGCATCGCCACCGCTGCTTGCAGCGGGACATCGATGTCAACTTCGCCCAGAACGGCCGGCGGCAAACTCACCGACTACGTCACGCCACTCGAGTGTCGATTCAGCGCCGAGGTCGCACACGCCGCGTCGGCCCTGGCCCCGGCCGATGTCAATGAGATCGTCAAACAACTCCTCCCCCGCTACGAGGACAACATCAAGACACCTGATCTCGGGCGGAGTTTTCAGGATCTCTACGATCTCAAGACCCTTACACCCATCCAGGAATGGGAGGACATCTACCGGAGGGTCAAGAGCGAGGTGACCGCCCTGGGAATTCCGCTCGAGTAGCCCACACGATTGAGCAGACGGTGCGGTGTAGGCTCTTGCCTCCACGGAGGCCCATGACTGATTCCACCGGACGAACCACGTTTACCCAGCTGCTGGATTCGGGCAGAACGCTGGTTGCCGACGGTGGGATGGGAACACTGCTCATGGAACGCGGTCTGGAGGTCGGAGGCTGCCCGGAACTGCTCAACGTCGAGCGACCCGACATCGTCGCCAAGATCCAAAAGGAGTATGTGACGGCCGGCGCCGACATCGTTCTGACAAACACGTTCGGCGGGAACCGAATCCGGCTTGGCCACAACCAGCTGGCAGATCGTGTCATCGAACTCAATCACGCCGGGGTCGAGATCACCCGCGGCGTGGCGGCGGAGTTCGACCACCCGGTGGCCGTGGCCGGCAGTATCGGCCCGACGGGAGAGCTGTTCACGCCCTATGGCAACCTCGAGCCCGAGGAAGCCCTAACTGTGTTCGAAGAGCAAGCGGTGGCGCTCGAGGACGCAGGAGTGGACGCTATCTGGATTGAAACCATGTCGGGCATCGAGGAGCTGGACGCTGCCTTCACCGCGGCGTCGAGCGCCGGTCTCCCGATCGCGACGACGATGAGCTTCGACACAAACGGCTGGACGATGATGGGTGTGGCCCCGCAAGTCTTGGCGGATTGGGCTGCGGCCAAGCCGCGGCGACCAGCGGCCGTAGGGGCCAATTGCGGGATCGGGCCCGAAGAGGCTATCGAAGTCGTAGGCGTGGTCAACCAGGTGATTCCGGAAGTGGCCGCGGTGGCCAAGGCGAATTGCGGACTGCCCTACTTCAACGACGAAGGTGACCTGGCATATCCACTCGAGCCGGTCGATATGACCGAATACGCAACGGCCGCCATCGCGTCCGGGGCCCGAATCATTGGTGCCTGTTGTGGCTCAACCCCCGCCCACGTTGCTGCGATACGAGCCGTCGTCAACTCGCACAACCGACCCGCCCCTTCATCGGTGCAACGGAATGCCGAGATCTAGGCACTGGTCCTTGACCTTGTGGTATGCCGCTTCCCACTCGGCGATCGGCTGCGAGGTCTCCATGTCGTAAGCCCGCTGGAACGGGATACCGAGATCCGGCGTCTTGATCGAATCCTCGTAATGCGGCAAGAGGGCTTTGACGACCTCATTGACGTGACCGAGATCCATACCCGACGCGGCATGACCGACCTCGGCCAGCCAGCGACATTCGAGAGGGGTTAGATAGTCGGTGAGCTTTCCACCGGCACTGCGTGGGCCGGTGGTGAACGAAGCACCCGACGCCGCGATCATCGCGACACCTGCCGCCGTCTCGCGCAACAGGTTCTCCGTACCCGGCCCGGACACCTGATTGACAACCGGGTGGATGAGCAGGTGCGTGTTACGAGCCAGCGCCTGGGTAGCGACGCCTAGCGCCCAGAGACCTTCGCGATTGACATTTCCCAGATAGCGAACGTCGTAGACATTGCCACCGCCGGCCTGGTTTTGCAGGATGGCGTACGACAGCAACGCGCAGGCGACGCTCGAAACCACCGCTCCCTCAGGCGGTCCCGACATGCCGCCGATCATTGCCGGAGAATCGGCCTTCATCATCCCCCCGACATTGTGGGTGTGGACCACCTTGTGCAGAATCCTGTAGTCCGTCTTTAGCTCGGCCGGAAAGAGTATGAGGGCCAAGTCGTTTGTGCTGTAGCCGCCGCTGGCACCGTATGAACCCAGATGCCCGTACTCCGTCACCGCAGAGGTGGCAACGACGCCACCCATTCCGGGCCGGCCTGCGGCGCGGCGCGCCTCCTTGTGCATGATCGCGTGTTCATATCCAACGAGCGTCTCGAAGGGAGTCCCCGACAAGACTTCCTGACCGCGAACACTGATCAAGGAGCCGGCACACAGAAGATCGATCTCCGGTTCGCGAGCGATGAGGTATGTCATGGCGGGGAATACGGCTTCCGATACCGCTAAGGCCAAGGCTCCAGCAGCCTTCATCGGGTACGGGTCGGATGGGGTCCGCGTCTTCAGCAGCGTCGCGTCCTTGCCTTCTCCAACCCAGAGCTCCGCGGGTGCGGCTTTGAGAGCAATGTCGAGTTCACCCTGGCTGACACTCACGATCCGTTCGGTGTCGGTGCACAGATAGCCGAGCTCGAGAGCTGCGGCGTAGCCAGCTTCGTAGAATCGGTCGGCCAGCTCGCCGTCGGTGTTCACCGGCTCTTCAGGGTTACATGCACCGGCCAGGCCGTGCTCCTTCAGGATGCCGCGAATGGTTGAAGGAAGCCGCTTGGTATCCCACTCCTTCTGGGTGCAGTACTCACCGGTTTGCGTCCTGCTCAGAATCTCGAGGATGTGCGGCCGATTCGCCACGGCGGTCCTCGCTAGAAAGCATCCAAAGGTACGCCGAGGTCGATGCACTCCTCCTTCACCTTGCGGTAGGTCGCTTCCCACTCGGCCGTAGGCTGCAAAGTCTCCATGTCGTACGCCTGCTGGAATGGGATACCGAGATCCGGCTCTTTGATCGAGTCTTCGTACTGTGGAATCAGGGCCTTGACCACCTCGTTGACGTGGCCCAACTCCATGCCGGACCCTGCGTGACTGACTTCAGCCATCCAGCGACATTCGAGCGGTGTGATGTGGTCGGTCAGTTTGCCGCCTGCACTGCGGGGTCCGGTGTTCAGCGACGCGCCCGACGCCGCCATCAAAGCGATACTCGCGGCGATCTCCCGCAACAGGTTCTCGGTACCCGGGCCGGAGACTTGATTAGCGATGCCGTGAACGAGGATGTGCGTGTTCCTGCTCAACGCTTGATAGACGACGCTCATAGCCCACATGGCTTCCCGGTTGACGTTCGCCAGATAGCGGACGTCATAGATCTCGCCACCGCCGGCGTGGTTCTGCAAGATGGCATACGAGAGCACGGCACAGGCAATGGTTGACACGATGGCGCCCTCGGGCGGGCCCGGCATGCCGCCGATCATCGCCGGCGAGGCACAATTCATGATCCCGCCCATGTTCAAGGTGTGAACGACCTTGTGCAGTGTGCGGTAGTCGATCTTCATCTCAGCGGGGAACAGGATCAAAGCCAGATCCGTCGCCCGGTATGCGCCTCGCGACCCGTATGCACCAAACTGTCCATATTCCGTGACCGCCGACACACAGCCGAGCGCTCCCATGTCGGGGCGTCCGGCCCGCCGCCGGGCTTCCCGCATCATGATGCCTTGTTCATGACCCATCAGCGTCTCGATCGGCGTACCAGACATCACCTCCTGACCGCCGATGGTGGTGAGCGAACCGCCGTTGAGGATGTCCACCTCGCGTTCGTTGGCGATCAGATAGGTCATCAGCGGATAGACCTCTTCCGACACCGTGATCCCAAACGGAGCGATCGCCTTCATGGGGTACGGGTCAGACGGCGTGCGACTCTTGACCACGGTCGCATCTTTGCCTTCACCGATCGTGAGTTCGGAAGGAGCGTGTTTGAGAGAGTTGGCGAGTTCCTCGTCGGACACCCGCACGATCCGCTCGGTATCGGTACACAGGTATCCGAGTTCGAGAGCAGCCTGGTAGCCGGCCGAATAGAACCTGTCTGCCAGATCGGAGTCGGTGTTGACCGGCTCCTCAGGGTTGCAGGCACCGCTAAGACCGTGCTCCTTCAGGATTCCGCGAATCGTCAGTGGGATCCGCTTGGTATCCCACTCCTTTTGGGTGCAGTACTCCCCGGTCTGCGCCCGACCCAGGATCTCGAGAATGGCGGGCTTGTTCTTCATGAGTCCTCCCGACGGTGATTCCCTGGTGACGTGTTACATGTCACATGTTATCCTAGTCACATGGAAACACAATATGACCTGCTTCTCAGCGGCGGAACAGTTCTCACGCTCGATTCTCAGCGGAGGGTGATCGAACCTGGCACCGTTGCGGTTAGCGGCAATCGCATCGCCGCGGTGGGTGCGTCCGCTGAATTCGAAGGCGCTTCTGCAACGCGCACCATCGACTGCACAGGGTCTGCGGTGATTCCTGGGTTTGTGGATTGCCACGACCACATGGAGCAAGGGATTGTCAAAGGCCTCGGCGAAGGCGAAGCGGTGTGGGAGTGGCTGACCACACTCATCTTCCCTTTGGGAGATGCGATGACGGTTGAGGAGGCGGTTGCCGCCACCCGCTATGCCGCGTTCGAAGCCGTTCGCGCCGGAATCACCTGCGTGATGAACAACCAGTACTTGCCGTGGGACGCCGAGACAACGGACGCCGTGGCCAAAGCAATGGAATCCGTCGGGCTACGTGGCGTCGTCGCCCGAGGGATGACCGGCACACCTCCGCCCGCCATGGCACACCGCGGGGACGACGCCCGACCCTGGACGTACAGCACTGCCGAAGAGTTGCAGATCATGCGCGATCTTCTCGACAACTGGTCCCCCGACCGGCTGATTCGGCTATGGCCCGGACCAAACAACCTCGTCTTCAACGACCAGGAACTGATTCGCGGCTGTGCTGAGTTGGCTCGGGAATACGGCACCAAGTGGCATACCCATTGCTGCGAAGCGCAGCAAGATCCGGACATATACAAGAAGACCTACGGCATGAGCCCGGTGAAGTGGCTGAATGAAGCGGGTCTGCTGGGTCCGGAGACGACGCTGGCGCACACCATTTGGGTCTCGGACGAGGACATCGAGATGCTCGCCGCTTCCGGTGCGGCCGCTGCGCACAATCCGGTCTGCAATATGTATATCGCCTCGGGCGCGATGCGGCTGGGCCAATTCCTCGAGGCCGGAGTCACTGTTGGTCTCGGCATCGACGGTCCCTGTGTCGGCCACCGGATGGATCCCTTCGAGGCGATGAAACAGACCGTGTTGTTGCAGCGCCTCGACACCCTCGACCCGGCAGCTAGCCGGAGCGAAACGGCCCTCGAGCTTGGCACCCGCGGCGGTGCGGCCTTTACCGGATTCGAAATCGGATCGCTCGAGGAAGGGCGTCTGGCCGACATAGCTGTCGTCGACCTCACGGCTCCACATTGCGGACCTCGACCCAGGGCTGTGTCCGCAGTCGTCAACTCGGCAGGACCTCGGGATGTCACCACCGTGGTCATCGACGGCAGGGTCATCGTGGATGACGGCCGGTGCGTGACCATCGATGAGGCTGAGGTGGCGGCGGAGGCTGCGGCCGCGATGGAGAGCGTGGCTCGGAAGGCCGGTCTCGATCACTACCTAGAACCATGGCTCGACCCGTCACGGAACTAGAGCTCCCGAATCTGGATTGAAGCGGGCGGCGATTACATGTAATGTGTAGCACCGTGGCGGAACGGCGAGGGCTATGCAACGGGACAACGATTTGCTGCGTTGATTGCATGCTGCCCCCACAACCGGCCGCATGTCGATGAAGGGAATCCAGATGACCAGAACCACGATCAAGTGGGCCACAATCGGTGTCGCACTCGCGATGCTTTTTGCGGCCTGCGGGGACGACACAACTGATACAACTCAGGCGGCTACCACTGCCGCACCGGAGACAACGGCCGCCGAGACGACGGCCGCACCAACAACCGCGGCCGATACGGAAACCACCGCGGCGCCCGAGACAACCGCAGCCCCGACTGGGCCAACCGCGTTGAGCGCTGCCCTCATCAGTGACACGGTCGCTGAAGAACCATGGAACGCCGTGATGCTGGATGCGTGGGGCCGGGTGCAGGCCGCCAAACCCAACGGGCTAGACATCACATACGAACTGTTCGAGGAGATCAACCTCGCGGATGTCGAACGAATTGCACGCGAGCTAGCGCTGTCCGGCAACTACGACATGATCTGGTTCCACGGTTCTGGGGCCGAGGCGATCGAGGCCATTCGCGATGAGTTCCCGGACCTCATCATGCCCTTCTCCGGCTCGGGGAACACGCCCACCGGCGGTCCAGCGTATTGGTACGACGTGTGGCTTCATGAACCGGCATACCTCACGGGGATCGCGGCCGGCATGATGACCGAGACGAACAAGGTGGGTGCCGTCGCCGCCTTCCCGTTCCCGAATGTGAATCTTCCGTTGAACGCCTTCATCGCCGGTGCGCAGTCGGTGAATCCTGATGTCGAAGCCGTCGCCACCTACATCGAGTCTTGGTTCGATCCGGCGAAGGCCAAGGACTCGGCTTCAGCTCAGATCGCCGCCGGCGCAGACGCCATCTATGCCGAGCGATTCGGACCCTTTGACGCGGCGGTAGAGGCCGGCGACGTCATCGCTGTCGGTCATTTCTCCGATCAGACCGCGCTGGCACCCGACATTGCGATCGCCAGCACGCTCGCCCTGTGGGATCCTTCGATCGAGCATGCGATCGGTATCTGGTTGGACCACATGATCAACGGCACTCCCTACGACGCTCCGCTGGAGCGGCACATCTTCTCGATGGCTGAAGGTGGTGCAGGATTGGTGCTCAACGAGGCGATCATCCCCGATGATGTCCTCGCCGCGATACAGGAAGCCCAAGACAAGATCATGAGCGGTGAGCTCGCCGTCGAGGCCAACGAAGCGCCTATCGAGTGATCTGTCAATGACGCCTCTAGGTGGGGGTCTCATTGGAGATCCCCACCTGCGGGCACCAGTCGCCTGAACAACGAGGATGGGCCGGCGCAGCAAGGAGCTGACATGGCAAACGCGACTCCGTCCGGGCTCGACTATTTCTTGTCCGTTCTCGACAGAGCTGAAAGCGGGCCTGTTGTTACAGAGAAGGAGTGGGATCGGGTCTATGTGAACCGCACCGTCCAAGACCTCGTCGACCGGTATGACATTGCGTTCGATCGCGACAATGTTGGTGTTCCGGCCGATGACGCATTGGCGGACCGGCTCTTCGAGGCCGGAATGGAACTGGCAACCAGTAGCGGCGTCTTCTGCCTCGAAACCCAGCGGCGCATCACCTTCAAACGCGACGAGCTGGACGACGTGCTTGCCGCGGTCCCAGAAGAAGTTGCGGTCGGTCACGACGAAGAAGAACTCATGCTCAGGAAACGCTCCGTCGACGGAGCAGGCAGTATTGCCTTCGGCGGCGGGCCGTGGGGCATTGCCATAGGCGAGGAACAGTTTCTGCCGCTCGCCCTTGCATATGTCAAAGAGCCACTGATTGACTTCTTCTGCACTCCGTCGCTGACATCGACCTACGGGCGGCCGATACGGGCTCGCGCGCCATCGGATGCTTTGGCCTGCTGGCAGGAAACGCGACTTACGCAAGAGGCTCTAAGGCAAGCGGGCCGGCCTGGAATGGCCGTGTGCGCGCCCAACACCACAGCTTCGGCAATCGGGGTCCTTACGACGGTATCCCACGACGGATTGCGCCCCCGCAATTGGCACAACAACTCGTTCGTCAGTGAACTCAAGGTCTCCTACGAAGATCTCCTGCGAACTGCTCACTTCCTCCATGTCGGTGCCACAGTGCACAACTTCTACAACTCGATATTCGGCGGCTATGCCGGCGGTGCCGAAGGCACCGCGATCGTGCACGTGGCGTCGTTCGTTCTGATGCGAGCTGTGCTGCAGGGGCACTTCTTCAACACGGGCACCAGCCATGCCCACCTGTCGGCCAACACCCTCCCGCTCTTGATCCACAGCCAGTCCGCCGGCTATCAGGCTCTGAGTCGGAACACGAACCTAACCCTGGCCAACTTCACGCGCCCGCTCGCCGGGCCCGGAGAGCGACAATTGCTAGACGAAGTCGCCGCCTACCAGATCGCAACGATCCCGGCCGGCGTTGAGGTTGCCAAGGGGGTGCAGACCGCAACCGGCCGGTTTGAGGGTCACTGCTCGCCACTCGAAGCCCGCTTCGCCGCTCAAGTGGCCCGGGCAAGTGTTGGAATGACGCGGTCCGACGCCCACGGTCTCGTGCAGAGGTTGACAGCCCGCTATGAGGCCGACGCGAATGACGTCAAACCCGGGCGACCATTTGACCAGGTGTATGACCTCGACGAGTTGCAACCAACGGCGGATTGGCAAGGAACCTACGAAGCGGCGTGCGCCGAGCTATCGGCTCTGGGGCTCGGTGTCTCACCAAGCTGAGATCGAGTGTCGGGCTCCCGGTCCTGAGAAGGAGGACCCATGAGCAAAGACTATGACCCAAGTGTCTTCATCGGGACGATGTTCAATGAGCGGACTGCCCGGCTCAACCAGGCGGCACGGTGGATCGGCTGGGATCGATTCCATATGCCCGAGGTGTTCGTTGGCTTCGAGATCGAGGTCGACGCCATCCACAACGGAGTCATGCTCGAGGACAAATCACCGCTGACGAAGTACTCGTTCTCCGGACCAGATGCGCAGCGCCTCCTAGACCACCTGGTGCCTCGAGACATCACAAAGATCGAGGTGAACCACGTCTTCTACACCCCTTGGTGTGACGAGCGCGGCAAGCTGATAATCGACAACCCGGTCTTTCGGCTGGATGACGACACCTATGTCAACATCGGTGATCCCCTGGACCTGTGGCTCGCCGAGCGATCGGCCGGTTTCGACGTGCAGATCGACGACGTTTCAGACAGCTTTGGGATTCTTGCCATGCAGGGCCCAAGGTCACGAGGGGTGCTCGAGGCCCTCGTCCCGGACGTCGACTGGAAAGCACTCCGATTCGCCCGAGGGCGCCGGGCCACGCTGCCCGGCGGGGCCGAGGTTTATGTGTGGCGACTCGGCTTCACGGGACAGCCCGGCTACGAGTTCTGGGTACCCAAGGAGGCCGCAGTCGGCGTATACGACGCAATCATGACTGCGGGGGGACCCCTTGGCATTGTTCCTTGCGGACACAACGCCCAAAACGTGGCACGAGTTGAAGCGGGCATACTGATGCCGGGTCTCGAGTACACGCGCGCCGGGCCGGATTCCGATATTGCGGCCTACGTCTCAGTGGATGAGGAAGCCTTGTCCTCACCATTTGAGCTGAACCTCGGCCGCTTCATCGACTTCAACAAGCCGGCAGATTTCGTCGGACGCGAGGCGCTCGCCGAAGAGCAACGACGTGGAAGTGCCCGCAAGCTGGTTGGTCTGGAAATCGATTGGCGCACGATTGAAGAGATGTATCACTCACACAACGCACCGGCGGAAGTCTCTCGCAGGATCGACTGGGCACGCTACCCGGTCCGGCATGGAACGCAGCTCGTCGGGCATGCCAGCAGCGTGTGCTGGAGCCCGACCACGAAGAAGATGATCGGATTTGGCCAGCTGAAGAAGCAATTCGCCACAGCTGGGACCCAACTCGCGGTGGAATGGACGGCCGAAGGCACCGTCGGCGAAGCGACCGCCATCGTGGTCGATCTACCTTTCGTACCCGACCGACGGCGAGCTTGACAGAGCTCCGGAGGCGACCCGCGACCCTGCTGACTCATCGCGGCTTCGCCCTTGATGCCCTTGCGACGGTGATAGACATTTGCGCCAGGACTAGTTTGCATGTAATGTGCAAAATGCAACCCCTAAGGAGGGATTCAAGGTGAAAAGCTCGAAATTCCTAATAGCCCTCATCGCCCTCGCAGTGCTGTTTGCTGCGTGCGGAGATGACGCCGACGACACCACCGCTGAGACGACAGAAGCTGCCGAGACGACGGCGGCTCCGGAGACCACGGCCAGTACCGAGACGACTGCTGCCGAAACCACGGCTGCTCCAGAGACAACTGAGGCGATGGCCGCACCCGAGGAGGTGAACGTCGCCCTGGTTAGCACCACAGTTCGTGAGGAGCCATGGAACCTCGTGATGTTGGCCGCCTGGGATCGCGTCGCGGCCACCAGTCCGCACGGTATGTCCGTGTCGCTCGAGTTCTTCGAGTCGATCGCTCATCCCGACGGGGAGCGGGTGGCTCGGGACCTAGCGGTCTCCGGCAAGTACGACATCATCTGGATGCACGAGACGTTCTCCGAGGCTGTCGAAGCGATCAAGGACGAGTTCCCGGACATCCTGTTTGCATACACCGGCGCCGGAAACCATGGAGTTGGCGGGAGCGCGTATTGGTTCAACACGTTCCTGCATGAGCCCGCCTATGTCGCCGGCGCTGCCGCAGGCTTGATGACAGAGACCAACAAGATCGGCGTGGTAGCCAGCTTCCCGTTCCCGAACATCAACACTGTGCTCAACGGTTTCATCGACGGTGCGAAGTCGGTCAACCCAGATGCCGAGATCGAGGCGACCTACATCGAGAGCTGGTTCGATCCGGCCAAGGCCAAGGAATCTGCGTCGGCACAGATCGCCGCCGGTGCCGACGTCATTTACGCCGAGAGATTTGGACCGTTCGACGCAGTCGTCGAGAACGAAGGAGTGCTGGCGGTCGGCCACTACTCCGACCAGGAGTCACTGGCACCCGAGGTGGTGATCACGAGCCCGCTCGTGCTGTGGGATCCGGCGATCAACCTGATGATCGACGTGTGGTACGACTACGTAGTGAACGGCACCCCGTACAACGCCCCGGCCGAAGAGGTCTTTTTCCTCATGCCGGAGGGTGGCGGGGACATCGCACCGCTCAACGAAGCAGTCGTCCCAGCGGACGTTGTTGCGCAGGTCAACGAGATTCGCGACGGGATCTTGAGCGGCGACATCGTTGTGACCCCCAACGAAGCCCCCGTCGAGTAGGCGAACCAACACCGGAATGCGAAGCGGAGCCCAGTCTCGGGCTCCGCTCGCTGTTTGCTAGACCCGCAAGGACTCGATCTTCGAGCACCCCCAAGACTCGCCTGCCGTTTGCTTCGCGCTGCCAGATGTGTGCTGAACCTTCGTACTGCCGTCCCGATAATCGCACGCAACCTATTGCGGAGTGCTACACATTGCATGTAAGATGTCGCATTAATGGCGGATGCCCATCTTGAATCGCATCCGAAACTGCCCGGGGAGGGAATAGCCGACATGCGAAGCCCAAACAATCCGAAGGCCACCCCACGACTCTTCCTGCTGCTGGTGGTGATCAGCCTCATCGCTGCCGCCTGCGGAGACGATGACGACACAGCAACCACGGCAGCAGCGACCGAAACGACAGCGGCCGAAACCACCGCGGCTAGCGACGAACCCTGTATACGGGTTGGGGTGCTGATCAACCTCGATCGTAACGACGCCGGATGGAACGAGGCGCACTATCGCGGCGGCGAGTATCTGCAGGCGCAGATTCCGTGCGCCGAAGTGACGCTCCTCGAGAACATGCACGAGACGCCTGAAACCGAAGCGGTAATGCGGGACCTTGCCGATGACGGATACGACCTCATCTTTGCCACTTCCTTCGGGCTCATGGAATTCACGCAACGGGTAGCGGCCGACTACCCCGATGTCATCTTCGAGCATGCGAGTGGCTACCTATCCGCGGAGAACTTCTCGAACTACGTAGGCGCCCAATACGAGGCCGCATACCTTGCAGGGATGGCAGCCGGAGCGGTGAGTGAGAAGGGCAAGATTGGCTACGTCGGCCCGTTCGCCACTCCAGACGTGTTGCGTGATCTCAACGGTGTCGTTCTCGGTGCTCGGGAGATGAATCCCGACATCGAAGTACAAATGGTTTGGGTGAGCAGCTGGTTCGACCCTGGACTCGAGACCCAGGCAGCCCAGACCCTGATCGACGACGGGGCCGACGTACTGTTCTATGGCACCGCGTCTCCGTCCGTTCCGACCGAGGCGGAAGCAGCAGGAATTCACTGGGTAGCCACCAACGGACTTGCCGAGCGGCTCGCACCTGATTCATTCCTGGCGGGGATCAACTACGAATGGGGTAACTACATGGTCGAGGCAACCCAGGCCGTCATTGACGGGACCTGGGTGTCTGAGCCGTACTGGGGCACTATGGCCGATGGCTTCATCACGCTCACCTGCTGCGGTCCGGACGTTCCTGCCGACGTCGAGGCTCAAATCAGAGAACGCGAGGAGCAGATCAAGGCCGGGGAATTCGACCCGTTCGCCGGACCGCTCGTGAACCAGGCCGGCGAGGTCGTCGTCCCGGAGGGTGAGAGCGGTAGCTCGTTCGATCATGTCTTCGGTGTTGACTACGTCCTGGAGGGCATCGAGGGAACGGTCCCGAGCGGTTGAGTCGCTGGCCTGCGACTTGGCGGCGCCCTTGACTATTGTCGCTGTGCCGATGGCTAGTTTCGGCACAGCGACATGGGCAGGATGCGGGTGAGAACGTCGTATACAACCAATGACCGCTGAACCGGCAACGCTCGCTGCGGAGATGACCGGAATCTCCAAATCGTTCTTCGGCGAGTTCGTTCTGCACAGTGTTGACCTCGACGTACGGCCGGGTGAGGTTCACGCCATTCTCGGTGAGAACGGCGCCGGCAAGTCAGTCCTTTGCTCGATCCTGGCTGGCCTCTACCGCGCCGACTCGGGCGCCATCGAGATAGCCGGAGAACGCGTTGAGCTGCACTCTCCACATGATGGTCTGGCGGCCGGCGTCGGCATGGTCTACCAGGAGTTCCGACTGGTAGACGACCTCACGGTCACCGAAAACGTCGTCTTGGGCGACCCGAGAAACCCGGGTCGGATCAACTGGACCGAGGCGCGCGGCCGGGTCGCAGCGGCTGCCGAGCAGCATGGCATCGACACCGACCCCCGTGCCTACGTCGGCGACCTGACCGTTGGCGAGCAGCAGAGGATCGAGATCCTGAAGCTGCTTTATCGGGAAGTGGATCTGCTCATCCTCGACGAGCCCACTGCCGTGCTCACGCCCGCTGAGGTGCGGGTGCTATTCGAGACGATCGAAGGACTCAGGCGAGCCGGCCACGGCATTGTGCTCATCTCACACAAGATCAAGGAGCTGAGGGCGATCGCAGATCGCGTGACGGTCATGAGGCTCGGTCATCGCGTCGGAACGTTCGACATGGACACGGTCACTGACGACGAATTGTCTGAACTCATGGTGGGCAAAGAGGTAGTTACTTCGGAAGTGCCTTCGCGTCCTTCAGCCGGAGCATCGCCCGCATTCGAGGTCGAAGATCTCACCGTTCTCGGCGACTACGGCGGGGTTGCGGTTGATTCGTTCGCCATGACGGTGCATCCAGGCGAGATCGTCGGCATAGCCGCCATCGCAGGCAATGGTCAGCACGAACTCGCCGAAGCGCTCGCGGGGCTGCGGCGCGCCGCCTCGGGAACCATACGTCTCCGAATCTCTGGCGAGCTCGAGACGCTGACGGATATCACAACGGCGACCGTCCGCGAACGGGTCGAGATGGGCATTGCCCACATCCCGGAGGATCGCCGCCATGCCGGGATCGCCCCAGGCCTCGGGGTCCCGGAGAACCTGGCGCTCAAGAGCTATTGGCATGCGCCTCTGAGCAAGCGCAGCATCATCGCCCGGGGAGCAATGCAGAAGCTCGAAAGAGCCCTAAGGGATGATTACGACATCCGAGGCGGTTCGCGAAAACTGCCCGCCAGCGTGCTCTCCGGCGGCAACATCCAGAAGCTCATCCTCGCCCGTGAGCTGAGTCGCGCGCCGGACCTGGTAATTGCCTCATACCCGACGCGAGGTCTCGACCTTGGCGCCGTTGCCAACGTCAGAGAGATCCTCTACCGACAGCTTGACGATGGGAGCGCCATCGTGCTGTTCTCGGAGGACCTCGATGAACTCTTCTTGATGTCGCACCGCCTCCTCGTCCTATTCGACGGCAAGGTCATGGCCGAGTTCCGGCACGGCGATTACAACCGTGAGGTCATCGGGGCGCTGATGGCCGGGCGGTCCGCGGAGGAGCAGGGATGATCCTGCCATCGAACCTTGCCGTCGAGAAGAAGGTTGCACCCTCTCTCTGGTTCTCGGCCTCGCTGCCCATACTGTCGGTACTCGCCAGCCTCGTTCTTGCAGCCGTTCCCCTGCTGCTCGTTGGAGAGAGTCCGCTCGAGGTCTACCGGGTCATGGCCAAGGCATCGGCCGGTAGCGTTGCCGCCCTCACCGACACGCTCACCGAAGCTACACCGATCCTCCTCACTGGTCTTGCGGCCGTCATCGCATTCCGGGCCAAGGTATGGAACATCGGCGCCGAAGGTCAGCTCCTCGTCGGCGCCATTGCCGCCGCCGGCGTGGGACTAGTCCTTCCCGAGGGAACGAGCCCGCTCATCGCCATCATCGGCATGATGCTCTCCGGTGTTGTCGCAGGTGCGGTCTTTGCCAGCTTGGCCGCAGTGCCGCTGGCAACTTGGAACGCCAACGAGATCGTGATGACGCTGATGCTGAACTTCATCGCACTGTCGTTTGTCAACTACCTGATCTGGGGCAGCAGCAGCCTATGGCGTGATGATGGTTTCGCCGCTTTTCCGCGTGGCAAGCTGATCCCTGAGGTCTTCCGACTGCCCGAGCTGACCGGGCGCCTCAACGCGGGTTTCGTGATCGCGGTGCTTGCGGCCGTCGTATTTGCCTGGTTCATGAGGTTCACCACGTGGGGATATGAGTATTCCGTCGTCGGTGATTCACGGACAACTGCACGGTATGCCGGGATCGGGGAACGGCGCATCGTCATCAGCACGTTCCTGCTCTCGGGGGCTGCAGCAGGTCTCGCCGGAGCCGTGCTCATCAGCGGGACCGTTGGCGGACTCGAGCCTCGCTCCCTTGCCGTTGGCATCGGGTTCTCCGGGATCCTCGCTGCAGGGCTCGGCCGGATGTCGCCACTGGGCCTGATCCCCGCCGCGGCGTTCGTGTCGGCCCTCGCCTCGACTGGTCCAGACCTGCAGAGGATTGGTGTCGCCCCGCCGATCACGATTGCCCTCCAAGGTTTGATCCTCGTAGTCGTTGCAGCAGGCCAGTTCTTCCTCGAGTACCGCGTGGTCATCATCTCGAAGGACGTGCCCGAGTTGCAGGGGAAGGAGGGTGCCCCATCAACGACTCCATCCTGATCGACATTGTTGTTGCAGGACTGTTGTTTGGCACGCCCTTGGTGTACGCCGGCATCGGAGAACTCATCGCACAGCGATCGGGTGTCATGAACCTGTCCATCGAGGGAACCATGTTGATCGGCGGAGTGACCGGGTTCGCCGTGGCCGACATCACAGGTTCCGTATGGCTGGCACTGATCGCCGCGGCAATTGCCGGCACCTTGATGTCGGCCATACTCGCTTTCCTCGCCGTCGGTTTGCGCGTGAGCCAGATCCTCACCGGTCTCGGCTTGCTCATCTTCGGGACCGGTCTCTCCAGTTTCTTCGGGCTCGTCGGTGAGAACCCGATTGCGCGGCGCCCGCCTACAACATCGATCGAGCCTTTCTTCACCGGCGGGATTGCCGATATCCCGCTCCTCGGGCCAATCCTGTTCTCGCACGACTTCGTGGTCTACGGAGGGTGGGTCATCACGTTCGCCGCGTACGTGCTTCTGTACCGAACCGACTGGGGCCTCCGCATCCGAGCCGTCGGCACTGACCCCGCGAGCGCAGAGGCGTCCGGTGTATCGGTCTCGTGGGTGCGATCTCTGTCGGTGCTGGCCGGCGGTGGGTTGGCGGGCACAGGCGGGGCCTACCTCTCGGTTGGGCTCGTGAAAGCCTGGCAAGACGGGCTGACGGCTGGCGCCGGGTGGCTGGCGTTCGCCATCGTGATTGCCGTTCGATGGCGACCGCTGCTGCTCCTCGCCGCCGCTTTCATCTTCGGAGCGTCCATCCGGCTCGGTTTCACGCTACAGGTGGTTGGAGCCGACGTGTCTCCCGAGCTACTCAGCATGATCCCGTATGCCCTGGCGATCGTCGCGGTCCTCTACGCTGCGGCGAGCTCATCTCGCAACGTCACCGAACCGAAAGCGCTCGGCTTCCCATTCTTCCGCGAAGAGCGGTGATCGGCAGCGCGGGTGCGACTGAGAGTCTCAGCCCGAGTACATGCGGGTGCGGTCAACAAACGGCACTCTGACAACGGTGGCCGCAACCGGGCCATGCTCGCCTTCGGCTTCCCACTCAACGCTTAGTCGTGTTCCGCGGTCTGCCATCCCTCTGTTGATTTGACCCAACCCGATCAGCCTCCTGAGGTTGGGGCTCCAGCATACGCTGGAGGCGGTCCCGACACGGCGGCCTTCGTGCATGACGGGGAGTCGCTCCCATCGGATGCGTCGCGAGACTTCCGGTGGCAGACCCGCTTCTTCGTAGATGGCAACCACATCCGTCCAATCGAGCTCGAGACCGGTGAATGCTCGTGGTGGCCCACCTGTCGCCTGCTCGTCGAGCAGCGCCTGCTTCCCCACGAAGTCGGCCTGCTTGTCGAGATCGACGAACTTCCCTAGCCCTAGCTCGTAGGGTGACAGGATTGCTTCGTCGGAAGTGGTCTCGTATGGGGCGACTTGGGTCGAAGGGTCTGCGCTCATGTAGTCGATGCCGGGGATCAGAAACCCAGCTTCAACCCGAGCAACGTTTACCGCGTTGAGGGCCCAGGGCTGAATCCCCAGCGGCTCGCCGGCCTCAATCATCGCATCGAACACTGCTGCGGCACCGTCGCTTGGAACCCAGAGCTCGTAGCCGAGCCCGCCCGTGAAACCCAGCCGCCACACGCGAACCTCTACCCCGCCGATCACGGCCGTGCGCCCACGGGCAAAACGAAGGCCCGACCAGTCCTCGGAAGTCGCAGCCTCCAACACGGCTCGGGAGTTCGGCCCCTGACAAGTGAGTACCCCAAACGTGTCTGACACATCTTCGATTTGCACGTCATAGCTCTCGCAATGGCGTGCAAACCAGGTATCCAATCGCGTGCCCGTCGTGCAATAGAGGCTGTCCTCCAGTCGAAAGACGGGTGAGTCTTCGATCAACTTGCCTTGCTGGTTGCACCAGGCGGTGAACAATGCATGGTCTACGTCGATGCGGTGGATGTCGCGGGTAATGAGACTATCGAGCAGCGCTGCGGCATCCGGCCCGGAAATGTAGTACTTGGTCATCGGAGACTTGTCATCGAGCACAGCGGCCTCGCGAACCGCTCGAAGCTCTGAGTTGAGACCGGCGAAGGCCTCAGGCACGTGGTATCGGTCCCAGGAGACCCAACGCCCCGAATAGTTGTATGGCGCGAACGATGAGGTGAATGGGGTGCGGTTGAATTCGCCGGGGTCGTAGTTACTCATCTGTCTCCTCCATCACGCAACGCGGGTGGCGACTACCTGAAGTCGACCCCCCAACTGGCTACCTCCTCCTTGACCTTGTCGTAGATGCCAAGCCACTCGTCTCTGGGACGAACTCTGGCCACGTCATACAGCTCTTCGAATGGCTTGCCGAACGGTTTGCCATCGAGTTCAGGCTCATACTCCGCAACCGCCTTCTGTACAACCTCCTCAGCCTGGTCCAGACTCATCCCAGTCACCGCGTGACCGACCTCGCCCATGAAACGAGACTCCAAACCGGTGCAGTGGTTCAGGTGAACCCCGGTGGCCGATCGCGGCCCCATTAGGCGCGACGCACCACACACCGTGCCGATCGTCGCCGCAGCAACGACCTCATAGAGAAGCGTCTCAGTTCCCGGCCCCGCAAGAGGCGAAATCGGCAGGTCCGTCATCAGTCCGGTGTGGCGCGACAGAGCGAGGTGGGCCGCGCTCATTGAACGCAGCAGCGGCGGTACAGTGTCCGCAGGTATCAACGGTGTAACGGGGGCGCTGCTATGGGTAGCGGCCATGTACATGAGCTGCATCGCTACCAGGCCGGCCACGATGAGGACCGCAATGCCTTCCTCGCCGCCCCCCAGGCCGCCCAGAATCGGGTTGTAGAAGCTCTGGATGACGCCATCTTGACGCACCGAGTGAGCAACCTTGATCAAGAGGCCGTTGTTGACCTTCATCTCGCTGAACATCGCAATCATGTGCCAGTCGACCGGGCGATAGCCGCCCCTACTGATCGCAGAGAGATGCCCGACCTCGCTGATCGCCATCGATACGCAGCCGAACGCCATGCCGGGACGTCCCGCCCGACGCGCCGCATCGAAGATCAGGTCTACTTCCTGCCAAGCCGCCATCACTTCCAAGGCGGATTGGGTGCGGGCCTCCCTGCCATAAGTTGAGTCCAAACAACCGACCCCGGCGGTGTCGACGATCGGTTCCTGGATGTAGGACTGCATGATCGGTACGAACATGTCCTCACTCAGGGGCGCACCGATCGGTCCGCCAATGATGATCGGTGGGGTGGCATCTTCCACCGCTCGATAGCGCTCGGTACGAGCGTCGCGGCCCTCGCCGATCACGGCCTCCCACGGAGCCGACGCAAGATACTCCTCGATCTCACGACGAGTGAACACCATGCGCCGGCCCGTGCTTGTGTTGTATACCCCACAGCTCTCCAGAAAGTCCAGCGACGCATCGAACAACCGATCGATCACCGCATCGTCGCGCTGAATGAATCTGGAACGGTCAAACCCGATGTCGTACTCTTTCACGACGCGTGCGACTCCCGCTGCCACATGTTTCAGATCGAAATCCCTCTCCTCGCAAGGGGGACCGTCGTAGGCACGATCAATGATGTCGAGCAATCTTGACTGGTTCCGCATCGGTGTTCTCTCTGTTCCAGCCACGCTTGGATGGGTCGGCTGCGATGGCCGCTCAAGTCACCCGAAGTCGACTCCCCAACTGGCTACCTCCTCCTTGACCTCGTCGTAGATGCCGAGCCATTCAGCGTTGGGCCGAACCTTGGCCACGTCATACAGCTCCGCGAAGGGCTTGCCAAACGGTTTGCCGGTCAATTCGGGCTCGTATCGGGCAACTGCCCTCTGCACGACCTCCTCAGCCTGCTCCCGACTCGTCCCAGTGACTGCGTGGCCGACTTCACCCATGAAGCGGGCCTCCAAGCCGGTGCAATGATTCAGATGAACCCCGGTGGCCGACCGGGGACCCATCAAACGCGAAGCACCACAAACTGTGCCGACGGTTGCCGCAGCAACGACCTCATAGAGAAGCGTCTCTGTTCCCGGGCCGGCTAGTGGAGATATCGGCAGGTCCGTCATCATGCCCGTATGGCGCGACAAGGCGCTGTGGGCCGCACTCATTGAACGCAGCAGCTGCGGCACGGTATCGGCCGGGATCAAAGGCGTGACAGGGGCGCTGCTGTGGGTCGCGGCCATATACATGAGTTGCATCGCCATCAGGCCGGCCACGATGAGCACAGCAACACCTTCCTCGCCGCCTCCGAGGCCGCCCAGGATCGGGTTGTAGAAACTCTGGATGACACCATCGGTCCGTACCGAGTGAGCGACCTTGATCAGAAGGCCGTTGTTGACCTTCATTTCTGAAAACATGGCTATCGAGTGCCAGTCGACTGGGCGATAGCCACCTCGACTGATCGCCGACAGATGGCCGATCTCGCTGATCGCCATCTGCACACAACCGATCGACATCCCGGGACGTCCCGCCCGGCGCGCCGCATCAAAGATCAGGTCGACTTCCTGCCAAGCCGCCACCACCTCATACGGAGACTGGGTCCTCGGCTCCCTCCCATAGGTCGAATCCAGTGTCCCCGGCGTAGTCGTATCGACGATTGGTTCCTGTATATAGGACTGCATGATCGGCACATACATGTCCTCACTGAGGGGTGAGCCGATAGGGGAGCCAATGATGGTGGGAGGCCGGGGGTCCTCGACCGACCGGTAGACCTCGGTGTGGGCATCGCGCCCCTCCCCGATTACGGCCTCTTTGGGTGCCGATGCGACGTATTCCTTGATCTCGCGGCCTGTGAACAACATCCGTCGGCCGGTGGTGGCGTTGTAGACACCACAGGACTCGAGGAAGTCGAGCGAGGCTTCGAACAGGCGATCGATCATGTCATCGTCCCGCTGTATAAACGTGGAACGGTCAAACCCGATGTCGTACTCCTTGACAACGCGCGCCACTCCCGCGGCTACGTGCTTCAGATCGAAGTCCCTCTCCTCGCAAGGGGGACCGTCATAGGCACGATCGACAATATCCAAGAGCCTCGACTGATTCTGCATACCCGACTCCAATCCTCACTACTGCCTCGGGGCGGTTGTTTGTTCCCAAATCGTGCGGCTAGCCGGACTCCATCAATGCCCGGACTGCATCGACAGCGTCGGCAGCGTTCTCCCCCCATCCATCGGCGCCGGTCAGCTCGACGGTCTCCTCGGACACAGGGCCGCCGCCGATAATCAGTTTGAAGCGATCCCGATCAACCTCGCTCTCCTTCACCAGGTCGATGACATCCCGCATGTACGGAATCGATGTGGTCATGAGCGATGACAGTCCGATGAGGTCGGCGTCTACTTCCCTGGCCTTCTTGATGAAGTCCTTTGGATCGACATTCACGCCCAGGTTGTGGACCTCGTAGCCGTTCGCCTCCAATACTGCAGCGACGATGTTCTTGCCGATGTCGTGAATATCGCCAAAGACCGTCCCAATGACTACGCGCCCTTCTGATGCAACCTCGATCGCGCTGAAGCGCTCCCTCAAGACGTCTTGGACCCCCTTGACAACGTCGGCGGCAAGCATCATTTCCGGGAGGAAGACCTCCATCCTGGCGAAGCGGTCGCCGATTTCTTTGAGGCACGGCATGATCGCGTCCTGGACAATGTCGAGAGGGTCGACGCCGGATTCGAGCAGCCCCTTGGCGGCTTCAATACCTCCATCTTCATCGCCGTTCTCGATGTTCGTGACCAGCTCGGAGTACTTCGGATCAATTGCCATTGCGGTCTCTCCTCTCGGACTCCCATCATCTGTCTTGGCCTTCGGCCAGATTGCGTCACACACCCCGCTCTCCGCGAATGGTCCTTTGTTGTGTCACTTCAGCCGAGATCAGCCACGACTGCTTCGCCCAGTACTGCAACTCGGGGGAGCACCGGGCCATCCCAAACTCCTGCCTCTGAGCCATCTCTACCCAAACCGGTGTGAGTCGATCCATGGTCGCCATCATCCCGCTCTCTTCGTCGAGAGAGGCGTAGAAGACCTTGCCGACACCGGCCGTGATAAGCCGGATCGTGCACATCGCACACGGCTCGAGCGACGTGAAGAGTTCGTACTCGTCGACGTTCGGTGCGTTGCGGTACTCGTCCTCGAATTGCGTCATCACGTCCATTTCGCCGTGCAGATCGCTACGGAAGTAGGGGTAATAGACACGGTTGTGACCACTGACCACCACCCTGCCGTCTCTCACCAAACACGCCCCGACGGCGTAGTTGCCTTCCTTGAATGCCGCAATCGACTCCTCGATCGCCACCTTCACAAACGGGTCGTGCGAATGTCGATCGTCGGGTTGATACTGAGCGATGGCGTGCTCGAGCTCTTCCAGAGTCATCTCCGCCGTCGGATAGAGCGCCACCGGTCCCTCCTCGCCTACCAAGGATTCAAAGGAACCCCGAGGTCGATGCATTCATCCTTGACCTTGTGATAGATCGCTTGCCATTCCGGTATGGGTTCGAGGGTGTCCAGGTTGTAGGCCTTCTGGAACGGAAGCCCGAGATCGGGTTCCTTGATGGTGTCCTCGTAGTGGGGCAGCGCGGCCTTCACGAACTCATTGACATCTTCAAGGGCCATCCCGGATGCGGCGTGGCTTATCTCGGACATGAAGCGGCATTCGAGTGGCGTGATGTGGTCGGTCAGCTTGCCGCCTGCGCTCCGAGGCCCGGTGGACAGCGTTCCTCCGGCGACGGCGCCAACGGCAACGCTGGCGGCGATCTCCCACAGCAGCTTCTCGGTGCCCGGCCCAGAGACCTGATTCATGCAGGGGTGCGTCATCAGGTGCGTATTCCGGCCCAGCGCCTGCATCGACAGACTCTGCGCCCACAGTGCTTCTCTGTTGACGTTGGAGAGCGTCCGTACGTCGTAGACCTCGCCACCGCCGGTTTGGGGCTGCAGAATCGTGTACTGAAGCAGCGCGCATGCGATGCTCGAGATCACGGCTCCCTCCGGCGGGCCGGGCATGCCGCCGATCATTGCCGGCGAGTCGGCCTTCATCGCACCGCCCACATTGTGAACCTGGACCACTTTGTGCAGTGTGCGGTAGTCGATCTTCATCTCCGACGGGAACAGCACCAGAGCCAGGTCCTTTGTGCTGTAGCCGCCTTTGGCACCGTACGAGCTCAACATCCCGTACTCAGTGACAGCTGAGATCGACACGATGGCGCCCATGCCAGGCCTGCCGGCCTTGCGGCGCGCCTCTTTGTGCATTTGGGCGTGCTCGTATCCCATGAACGTCTCGATCGGTGTGCTTGACAGCACCTCCTTGCCGCGAATGGTGATCAGCGAGCCGCCGTTGAGCAGATCAACCTCAGGCTCGCGGGCGATCAGGTAGTGCATCGCCGGCCAATACTCCTCGGATACTGCGATACCGAGGGTGCAGGCGGTCTTCATTGGATAAGGATCAGAAGGTGTGCGCGACTTGAGCAACGTCGCATGCTGGCCTTCACCGACCAACAGCTCCGAGGGTGCAGCCTCGACTGCGAGGTCGAGTTCGCCCTGGGTGACGCTGATGATGCGTTCGGTGTCGGTGCAGTGAAAACCCAGTTCGAGTGCTGCTTGGTAGCCGGCTGCATAGAACTTGTCTGCAAGCTCCATGTCGGTGTTCACCGGGTTGTCGGGATCACATGCCCCCGCCAGATCGTGTTCCTTGAGGATGTTGCGAATGGTTCCCGGGATTCGCTTGGTGTCCCATTCCTTTTGTGTGCAGTACTCCCCGGTCTGTGTGCGAGTCAAGATTTCGAGAATGTCTGGCTTGTTTTCCACCGTGACCTCCAAGAAAGGCGTGTTTGTCGTGGCTAGCCGTGTTCGAGGGCGCCGACGAGGACGGGTTGGGGGAGGGGAGCGGTTTTGCCTTTGGCTAGTCCTTCGAGTAGTTGGGTGACGACTTTGGCTGCGTCTTGGGCGTCGCGGCCGTAACCGTCAGCGTTGATCTCGGCTGTCCACTCCGGGGTTACCGGGCCGCCACCAACTATCACAAAGAACTTCTCCCGTTCACCCCGATCCGTCAAAGTGTTGATCACCTCACGGTGATACGGCAACGAAGTAGTAATCAGAGAAGAAATCGCAATGATGTCGGCATCCTCAGCCAACGCCGCTTCGATGTACTGCTTGGGAGACACATTGATCCCCAGATCAACAATCTTGATGCCATGCGCCGCCAGGATCGCCGACACAATGTTCTTCCCAATGTCATGAGCATCACCAAAGATGGTGCCGATCACCACCGTGCCCTGCACCGCATCCTCGAGATCCTCAGTCGAAATCGTCGGGATGATCAGATCCAACGCAGCTCGAGCCGCATCCCCAGCCAAAATCAGCTCAGGCAAAAACGCGTCCCCCGCCTCAAAGGCATCCCCCACATGATCCATTGCCGGATTGATCGCGCCCTTGATGATCTCCATAGGCCGCATCTCTGCATCAATAGCCTGCGACGCAAACGAGGCAGCATCCTCCTCATCACCCTCGATAACGGCCGTCTTGAGGCCGTCCAGAATCTCCTGCGTACCCATTGACCTCCTCCTTCCGCTGATGGACATGTTACACGTAACATAGCGAAAAGCAAGGTCGAAGAGGCAGGAATCTCGGTCGGATCCCTACCCTTGCGGCCAAGGAGGTTCGAATGACAATCCGACGCTGCTCACCCGCTACCGCGGCACATCATGGATAGTTCCCTGCCCGCCGCCGAGATCGCCTTTCGCCTGATCCCGCTGCTGCTGGTCGCCGGCACCGCGGCGATGGGTGTGCTGATCGTGTTCAACAACGTCACCGCACCTCAGTCCAACTTCCAGTTCGTGCAGCATGTCATGTCTATGGACACGACGTTCCAGGACAAGCGACTCATGTGGCGTGCGATCAACTCACCGGCGCTGCACTGGGTCGCTTATGTGACGCTGGTGTTGTCAGAGATTGCGGTGACCGTGCTCGGTACGATCGGCACCTACTACTTGGCGATCAATCTCAACAGCACGGGAGAGGCCTGGGAGTCCGCCAAACTATTTGGCTATCTCACGTTCTTCGCCGCGCTCACCATCTGGTTCTTCATCTTCCAGGTCATCGGCGCCGAATGGTTCGAGAGCTGGCAATCGGAGAAGTGGAACGGCATCCGTGACTCGATCCGCATCAATCTGATCAGTGTGGCCGGGGCGATTCTGCTCCGGTTGGCGTGAGCAGTAGCTAGCCGTCGAGTAACGCCCGCGCCCGCTCCATCGCCCCGTCCGAGATCTCAATCGGGATCGCATCGAAGTCAGCGCCCCGGGTCGCATCCAATGCCATCCGGGCCGTCGACCCATCCACAGACGACGACGGATCGAGGGGGCTGCCCGGCAACCCGTCAACGACGAAGACGTCACGGTCGGGTTGGAACCTGGTCGCGAGCGCCCACAACACGGCACTGTCGTCGGTCAGATTGATGTCGTCGTCAACGGCAACCACCGTCTTCAGATAGGGATCCCAACCAAGTAGCGCCAGCATGATCTGGCGTGCTTCGCCGGCACGCTGCTGCTCGACAGCCACGTAGCAGTGAAAATGGGCACCGGAGTTTGGGTAATGAACTGCGCGCACTGTCGCAAAGCGCTCGCGCAACTTGCGAATCATCTCCGCTTCCCGCGGCACTCGCGCCAGATTGAGATGCTCGTTCGAGTTGCCACCGACGATATCGACCCACAGCGGATTGTTGCGGTGCAAGATGGTCTCAACCTCGATAAGGTCTCGCGTCGAGCGATCCGACGAGTAGCCCGAGAACTCGCCGAAGGGACCTTCAGCAACATCGTCCGCGGGGTCGATCGTGCCTTCGAGCACGTACTCGGCAGATGCCGGTACCCGAATGCCGTACGCAGGCGTCCGCACGACTTCGAGCGGTGCCTCGAACAAGCCGCCTGCAATGTCACGTTCGTCCACGGACACTCTGGCCGACGCCGCAAGCATGAACAGAGGATGGGCTCCAATCACCATCGCCACGGGCAGCGGTTCCCCTCGGGCCTCAGCGCCTCGCAGCATTCTCCACAGATCACCCCGGGAGTGCAGGCTCGTCGCCAGTCCAGTACGCGACACAACCGCTGCCCGGTGATAGCTGAGGTTGCCCCGGCCCATCTCAGGATCCTCAGCGACGATGATGCCGCTGGTGATGTAGGGGCCTGAGTCGGAAGCGAAATGGGTCAACAATGGAAGGGCGTTGAGATCCAGATCCTCACCTCTGATGAGGTTTTCCAGCACAGGGCCGTCTTCCAAGACCTCGGGGGCAACGGCCCCGGCGGCCAGATCCTCGTAGCGCTCGTGTAGACCCCCCGCTGGAGCACCGAGCATGTGCTCGATGCGAGGTCGCGAGGCAAACATGTTGGTGACGACGGTCGTACCTTTGTCGCCGACGTTGGTGAATCTCAACAGCTCGTGCCGGTCGCGGTCGGCAAGCTCCCAGACAACCGCCGTTATGTCCTCCGCCATCGATAGCGGGGCCTCGATCGTGGTCACATCATCGGGATGGCTCTCCCCGTATTCGGCGAGGAAGGAGCGGAGGTCTTGGTCGGGCATGTGCTACTCGCCTCTCGGAGTGGTCCAACGTTGGAAGAGATCGTGGCTGATGGCGAACTGATCGAGAATCTTGCCCACGGTGTGAGCGACAAGGTCCTCCACCGATCTCGGTGCGGTGTAGAAGGCAGGGACTGGCGGCAAAACTGTGGCACCCGCCTCGGTCACTGCCACCATGTTGCGGAGATGGATCAGACTCAGCGGAGTCTCCCGCGGAACCAGAACCAGTCGCCGCCTCTCCTTCAGCATCACGCCGGCGGCCCGCGCCAGCAGCGACGGGGTGAGGCCCTGGGCGATGGCTCCCAAGGTTCCCATCGAACAGGGCACAATGGCCATCCCGGCGGTGATGAAGCTCCCCGACGAAACCGACGCCGCAAAATCGTCGGGGGCATAGACGACGTCCGCCAACGCCTCGACCTCGGCCGCGACCAGGTTGGTTTCGAGCTCGATCGTGCGGTGCGCAGATTGCGACAGGATGAGATGCGATTCGATGCCGGGCAATTCGCGCAGCGCCTCCAGCAAGGCAATGCCGTACTGCGGAGCGCTTGATCCCGATATCCCTACTACGAGTCGCTGCGGTAGCTGGTCGGGGGTCAAGTTCGGTCTCCTCATAGGTTGCCGTCAATCTCGTTGGCGATTCTAAGAGACGCCCGGCCGTCCGGCCGGGCGTCTCTTGGAGGAGGCCATGCGCTCAGGTGATGGGTGTGCCGTAGCTGCCTTCAGCGAGTTGCTTCTTGGCGGCCTCGACGTCAACCGGTGGTGCGGTTGGGGTGATCCCGACGAGGCGGGCGATGTTGTTGCCCATGTAGTCCTCGAGTTGGTCCTCCCCAATGCTGAGCCCTTGGGGCGGTTCGTGGCACAGGACCTCGAGATGGGTCAACCACATACCCGGATCATTCGGAGGCGAGTCGGTGCCAAACACCAACCGGTCGCGGGGCATCTCCTTGGCGAATTCGACAATCCGTGACTGCAGCAACCAGCCCGATTCACCGTAGACGTTTGGTGAGTCCATGATCATCCAGAACGCCTCGAAGCAATAGACACCGCCGGTCTGCACCCCGAAATGCCCGATGATGAAGTTCACATTCGGGAACTCACGAATGATCGGATAGAACTGTGTCGGAATCGAATACGGACCGTCTCCGGTGTGGATGAGCACAATCACGCCAAGCTCGTCGCACTTCTGCATCACGGGACGGAGCCAATCCAACGCCCGGTCCGGTCGATAGGCGTGCATGTTGGAGTGCAGCTTCAGCATCTTGAAGCCGTATTCCTTGACGTGGAACTCCAGCTCGGCGGCGCCGTTTTCCGGTCCGTACCGCGGGTTGTATGTGAAGTTGCCGATGAACCGATCCGGGTACTTCTGGGTGAGCGACGTGATGTACGTCATGTAATCGCGAATACCCTCGCGGCCACCCTTGCGACCATCACGCCACACCGTGTTCCCCGGAGGGTTCTGGATGAATCCCATATCGATCCGGCGCGGCTTGCCGTTGATCCAATAGGGCCCGTCCAACATCTCGAGCATCCGCTCCCCGGTGAACGGGGTGCCGGTATGACGCCACGCCTCATCGACCACGTTGGTCGGATGCAGATGCGTATCAATAATCACGGTTGTGTACCTCCATGGAATAGAGAAACAAGAGGGAAGTGGCTGATTTCAGGAACCGTTCGGGCGATACCTCCCCAGGCTCGTACACGTGCTAATTGCATGTTACATGCTACGCACGGGATTGCAAGTTCCAGACAACTAGGGTGCCTGAGCGGAGCACGGACGCCAGGTTGAGACTCATGCCGCAAGACGAATACAGCACTAATCGTCGCGCCAGGGCCTTGGCGTACCTCGCCGACCACCATGTGATGACACTGGCCACCAACGGCCCTGCCGGACCTTGGGCCGCCGCGGTGTTCTACGTCAACAGAGGTTTCGACCTTGTCTTCCTCTCGGCGCCCGACACGCGTCATGCCAGCGACCTCGCCGCAAACCCCAACACCGCGGCCGCCATCCACGAGGACTACGAGGACTGGCCGGAGATCAAAGGAATCCAGATCGAGGGATCGGTCCGACGCCTCAGGGGTTCTGAGCGGATCGATGCAGTTGCGCACTATGCAAAGAAGTACCCAATTGTCCGGCCCGGCGCAGCGCCTGCGGTCGTTCGGGCTGCGCTGGCTCGGGTCGGGTGGTACGAACTCACGGCTACGCGGTGCTTCTTTGTCGACAACTCACAGGGTTTCGGGCACCGCGACGAGATCGAGCTCGCTTGACGGCAACCCCGCTGGGACTAGCGGGCTGCCCAGAACTCGTACTCGACCATCATCCCTGGAATCACCAGGGCATCAACAACCCGAAACGTTCCAGCAGCCGGTTTCACTTCAACTGATGCAAAGAACTCCCTGAAGAGGTCGAAGATCTCCTCGTAGCTGGAACGCGGCACATCCTTGGTTACGGTGAATTCGACACGAATGATGTCGTCGCGGTCGTAGCCGTTGTCCTCCAAGTATCGCGTGACGTCATCGAGGATGTATCTCGTTTGCGCAACCGGGTCGCCGGGGTACAAGATCTCTTCATTGCGGTCTTGCGCAGAATGACCCGCGATGAGGAACAGCTCCTGGAAGTTCGTGAGCTTCACTCCCCAGTTGAAGTAGCTACTCAGATCCGGAGCTCTCGGGTTGTCGACTGGTTCCTTGTTCGCCATGACTCCTCCTCCCGTCTGCTGCGGAATCCCTGCCTACAGAATCAGATCTACCGGGCGCACCGGAGCCCGCGGCAAGTCGAGCCCGGTGGCGTCACGCAGAGCATTGAGGATGGCCGGCGTAGACGACAGGTTGGGCAACTCCCCGACCCCGTTGAGGCCATACGCAGAGTCGGGATGGGGAAACTCGAAGACCTTGAGTTTTATTGGGGGAACGTCGAGCATCGTCGGGATCAGGTAGTCGGTAAACGATGGATTGCGGATCCGTCCGTCGCTGATGTCCAGCTCCTCCATGATCGCCAGGCCAAGGCCCTGCACGGACCCTCCCTCCATCTGACCCTCCACTGCAACCGGGTTGATCGCCTTGCCGACATCCTGGGCCGAAGCCATCTCGACAACACGAACCAGGCCGAGTTCAGTATCGACATCGACCACAGCCCGATGGACTGCGTATGCGAACGCGGGATGAGCATCGCCCTGGCCCGTCTCCTCGTCGATCGGGTAGGTCTTGCGATGGTGATAGGTGTACTCGTGAGAGATCGTCGTTTCACCCAGCACTTCAGCGACATCGATGAGAGTACGGCCGGAGGTGGCGTCGCATATGTTGGGACCGCGCAACACGAGCTCGGCGGCCGGTTCATCTATCAGTGCCGCCGCCCGGTCGAGCAACTCGGCACGGACCAGCTCGCATGCAGCTACAACCGAACCGGCGGTCATCCATGTCTGGCGCGACGCGGAGGTCGCTCCGGGGTCGGCAATGTCGGTGTCCTTGTCCGGCAGGAACACCTGGCTGACTCCGAGCTCGGTGCGGGCGATCTGGGTCTCTACTGCCACGATGCCCTGCCCGAGTTCAGCGGCGGCACAGTACACCTCGGCAACCGGTTCACCGTCGCGAATCCACATCGTCACCCGGGCCGTGGATGTGTCGTCCGCACCGCCCGAGAAGCCAATCGCCTTCATTCCCAGCGCATAGCCAACGCCGCGCTTCATCCCCTCGCCCCGAGTCGTGTTGCCCAGCCCACCGGGCCGGGCGCGCGGATCAACCGAAGCCGGGTTGGAAGCGTCGGGGAGCGGCAGGTCCTTCACGTAGGTCAACAGTTCTTGCAGGGGTGCAGGGCCGTCGATCGCCTGGCCGGTTGGGAGAACGTCACCCTCGCTGAGAGCGTTCTTCATCCTGAGCTCCAGCGGGTCCATTCCGAGTTCACGAGCCAGCCGGTCGATGGCAGATTCGATGGCATAGATCGACTGGACCAGACCAAAGCCCCGCATCGCTCCACAGGGCGGGTTGTTGGTGTAAGTCGCGTACCCATCGATCCACACGTTGGCAACGTCGTAGGCGCCACCGGCGAAGAAGCTGCCATTACCGATGACGCGGGGCGACTGCGATGCGTAGGCACCGCCGTCGAGCACGAGACGCACCTTGCTGAAGACGAGCTTGCCGTCACGGGTGGCGCCGAGTTCCACCCGAGCCGTCGCCGGGTGGCGATGCACGTGGCCGAAGAACGACTCCTCACGGTTATAGACCATGCGCACCGGCCGGCCGGTGCGTAGCGCCAGCAGGCAAGCGTGAATATGGACGTTGAGGTCCTCTTTGCCCCCAAAGGCGCCTCCCACCCCCGAAAGCACCAAACGGACCTTGTCGAGGGGAAGATCGAGTGAGGCTGCTATCTGCGGCTGGTCGTGGTGAAGATGTTGCGACGACACGTATAGCTCAACACCACCGTCACCGACCGGTACGGCCAGGCCAGATTCCGGACCGAGGAACGCCGGGTCCTGGGTGCCGATTTCGAATGACTCGTCGATAACGACGTCGGCTGCTCGGCGACCGGCCTCGACATCGCCGTGCCGGATCTTCACGTGGCGGACCAAGCCTCCATCCGGAAAGCCCTCTGCCTTGCCCGCAATAGAGACCTCTGGGTCGGTTTGAGGAGCCAGTTCCTCGTACTCGACTTGAATGAGGTTGCTTGCCCGCCGGGCGACCTCGGGATTCGATGCTGCGACAACGGCAACCGGCTCGCCCTGATAGCGGACCTCATCGAACGCCAGGACCGGTTGGTCGGAGATGATCATGCCGTACGTCTTCGACCCGGGGACATCAAGATGGGTAAGGACTGCGGCTACCCCGTCGATGCCCTCTGCCGTCGTTGTGTCGATCGAGGCAATCCGCGCCCTAGGGTGGGGGCTGCGCAACGTCACACCCCACAGTGCTCCCTCGTGGTATTCGTCTGACGAGTAGATGAACGACCCGTCGACCTTGGGAATCCCGTCCGGCCGGAGAGTTGAGCTGCCGACACCATCGGCTTGCTGCGTCGGCGGTGCAGTTCGAGAGGGCAGCGTTGTTGTCATCCGGGATCAACTCTCTCCGCACGGTCCGAGGCCGTCGGTGTCCTCGATGCCCGCCAGATAGCCATCGCGTACTGACATGACATGCTGCTGGGCTGCCCGCTCCGCTCGGTCCGGGTCCCTTGCCGCTATGGCCTCGGCGATTGCCTGATGATCCGGCAGAGGATCGATCGCGTGGTATCGATAGTCCGCGGCGTACGAGAGGTGGGTGCGCGCATGAACCCGTGCCAGCAATACGGAGAGATCCTCGCTGCCCACGGCATCACGTATCGCGGCGTGGAACTCCAGATCGAGATTGATGAGATATGACCGATCGATCTCGCCGCTGGCAACATGAGCCCGATGCTCCTCGAGGTTGTTGTTCAAGGCGGCGATGTCGTCCTCAGTAGCCTCTTCCGCAGCGCGGCGCGCCGCCAGCCCATCGAGCAAGATTCGAACCTGCAACAGCGACATCAGGTCCTCGCGGCCAATGCAAGCGACGACGATGCCCCGCCGACCCCGCTTCTCGGCGAGGCCCTCATGGATGAGCCGCTGCACCGCCTCCCGCACCGGGCTGCGGCTGATGTTCAACTGACGGGCGAGCTCGGGCACACTCAGTGTGGTCCCCGGGTCGATGCGACGAGTGATGATGGCCCGGCTCATTTCGCGGTAGGCGCGGTCTGCCAGCAACTCCTCGGGCTTGATACGGGGTAACGGTTCAAGCAATGCAGGGCTGCGTCGCCCGCTGCCGGCTAGCTGCTCATCGGACAGTGGTTGCACCATCAGCTGCCTTGGTCGTCTGCGGTCGTCGTGTCACCGAGTCGCTCGGCATAACGCTGACGGACACAATCGATGTGGGCGCTGGCCGCTGCCTCGGCCGCCTCAGCGTCGCCGGCTGCGATGGCGTCGACGATTGCTGCGTGCTCAGCGAGGGCGTGCTCGGGCTGGAATGGCTCCTGCCACAGCGTGGCAAACGACAGGTGGGCTCGCCCTTGCATGCGTCCGAGAATCGCCGTGAGGTCCTCGTTCCCCGCGATATCGCGCACTGCGGAGTGAAAGGCCTGGTCGAACTCGACGTGGGTGGGCTCCTCGATCCCTCCGGCCTCTATCTGACTCCGGTGTCGGTCGATGACTGCGCGCAGCCTCTGCAAGTCCTTCTCGGTTGCGTTGTTGGCCGCCTTGCGGGCGGCGAAGCCTTCGAGCAGCTGCCTCACCTCGAGCAGAGATAAGAAGTCGCGCGGGTCGATCTGAGCGACAATCGCTCCGCGCCGACCCCGGTTCTCCGCCAAGCCGTCGTAGATGAGCCGCTGTACTGCCTCGCGAACCGGGCTACGGCTGATGTCGAGCTGGCGGGCCAGCTCCGGAACGCTCAAGCGCGTTCCCGGTTCGATCCGGCCGGTGATGATCGCCCGGCTCAGTTCCCGATATGCACGATCGGCCAACAACTCGTCTGGCTGGATTGGGTCGAGCACGTTGACGGACATCAGTTCACCATCCTGGGACTAGCGGTTTCTTCGGCACGGCAGGCGTGAAGCTCGTCGGCCAGTTTTTGCGGATCAAGCTCTCGCCCGATGAATACGACCCGGCTGTCACGGTGGGGTCCATCCCATTGGTCGAGGGGATGCATCTCGTAGATGCCGTGCACTCCCTGCAGCGCAGTTCGATAATCGGAGCCCGCAATGGCAAGAACGCCCTTCCACCGCAGCAGCTCGGGACCGTAGGTATCGGCGATGATGGCAGCAGCCCTTTCGACACGTGCGAGGTCGAGCTCTCCCGGTACCCGAATTGAGTGGGCCTCGATGCCCGGGTCGTGATCGTGCACGTAGTGATTGTCGAGAAAGGTGGGGTCGGCAGCCGCGCGGGAGGCGAGCTCGAACGCCTGGATCCCGAGGATCCCATCGAGGTTCACTTCGGCATAGCTCGAGGTCGAGATTTCCGCCTCCTGGTTGAGAGCCGTCAACCGTTCGCGGACGCGACCGACCGTGGCTTTGTCGACCAAGTCGATCTTGTTGATGATGAGGCGGTCGGCCGTGACTATCTGGTCGACGGCTTGATTGTCGATGCCGTCGTAGCGACGATCGTCGAGGTGGCCTTCTATGTGCAGCGCATCCACCAGGGTCACGACGGCATCGAGTGCGATCTCGTCGAGGACCGGGTCGTCGACGAAGAAGGCCTGAGCCACCGGCATGGGATCTGCCAGCCCGCTCGTCTCCAGCATGATGTAGTCGATGCGGTCCTTGCGGCTCATCAGCTTGCGAATCACGTCGAGCAGATCACTTCGTACGGACGTCACACAGCAGATGCAGCCGTTGCTCATCTCATAGATTTCTTCGTCGGAGGAGACGACGAGTTCGGAATCAATGTCGATGTCGCCAAACTCGTTTTCGATGATCGCAATTCGTTTGCCGTGTTGCTCTCGCAAGATGTAGTTGAGCAACGTGGTCTTTCCAGACCCCAGGAAGCCGGTCAGAATCGTTACGGGAATCTTCTCGGTCACGGAGACGTTCACGATGGCTCCTTCATCCTTGCGGCCGCGAGGTTGACCGCGTCCAGGATCTTCGTGTAGCCGGTACAACGGCAGAGGTTCCCGGATAGCTCTTCGCGGACGGTGAGCTCGTCCGGGTTGCCATCACTCTGCAACAACGCGTGCGCGGCCACGACCATCCCCGGGGTGCAGAAACCGCATTGAACGCTCCCGGTTTCGAGGAAAGCTCGTTGCACGGGATGTAGCTCGTCACCCGACCCGAGACCTTCGACGGTGACCACCGACCTTCCTTCGACCTGGGCGGCCGCCACCAGACAGGAGCACACCAAACTACCGTCCAAGTAGACGGAGCAGGAACCGCACTCGCCTTGCTCACATGCATTCTTGGTCCCACGGAGACCGAGATGCTCTCGCAGCATGTTGAGGAGACTGTCCAACTCCCAAACACCGTCGACGACCTGTTCGACTCCGTTCACCGTCACCTGCACCCTCATGACCGACCCGCTTCCGCGAGATCGTCCCACGCCCAACTCAAGAGCCGGCGGCCGAGCACCCTCAGTGCATGCCTCCTGTAGTCGGCGGTGCCCCTGACGTCGTCGATCGGCGACGCGGCCTCGGAGACCAGTTGCCCGAACGCATCTG
>JASJAS010000034.1 GCA_030066875.1 Acidimicrobiia bacterium
ATTCCCTCGGGTAGGGGATCATCGGCAAACAAGCCGAGCCATTCCAGGCTAGCGATCACGGGGTCGTCGGGCGGGAGCCCGAGGTGATCGGCCACGACCGCGGCAAGGTCATCCGTTGCTGGGTGGCCGATCAAGCGGCTGAGCAATCCGGCGAAGGTGAGGCCCGCCATGTCCTCCTTCTCGGTCTCGTCCAGCAACCCGAGGTCGACCATGCAGCGCATCACTGCACACCATCCTGGGTAGCGGAGCGTCCCTCGGAACATCGTCGCCGCCGAGTCGATGCCGTAGGTGTCCAGGTAGGGCAAGCTGTCACGGTTCGGGTACCCCTCGAATTCGACCAGGTCATGGTCGAGCGCCACCGTTACCGGAGCCCGGTGATCGAATAGCACCTCGCCGGGCACCTCAATGGTGCGGCCGTCGCGACGGAAGCGGGCGGTGTTCTTGCCGGCCTTGAGCACGCCCTTGGGACTCCAAGAGAACTTGTAGCCAAAGGGGTTGTCGTTGGCTTCCGGCGCGGGCAAGCCACCACAGAAGGAGCTGAAGGACGTGATCTCGCCGCCCGCCTCCTGAACCCGATGAATCACTTGCATCGCCGTCATGTGGTCGATGCCGGGATCAACGCCGATCTCGTTGAGCAGAATGACCCCGGCCTTTCGGGCCGGACCATCGAGAGCGCGCATCGCATCACTGACGTAGGAAGTGGTCACAAGGTGGGTGCCGGTCTCGATGCACACTTCGGCCACCCGGGTGTGGTGTTCGTAGGGCAGGAGGCTCACCACCAGATCGTGCGCGGCTACGAGTGGCACCAACCGGGCGGGCTCGCGAGCGATGTCAAATGCCTCGGCCCGACCATGCTGGTGCCCGTCGATGATCGCCTCCGCCTTGCTCACAGTTCGGCTGGCTGCGGTCACGGAGAAGCCGTGATCGAGGAGGTAGCGAATGTGCGCCCGGGCCACGGAACCTGCTCCGAGGACGACGATCTTCTTCATGGTTCCTCCCCAATGGGCGTGGCCTGCCCGCCGTGGGCGTCGACATGCGTTTGGAGATATCGGTAGCGAGGGGTCAGCACACCTCTGTGAACGATTGCTGCGGGTTCGATCTCGGGCGGGAGACCCACCGATTCCCAAGGCTCGGACCATCGGGCACGGGCGATCGCGGGCACGAACGGAGTCAGTACCCGGCTGAAGTCTTCGGTGGATTCCCTCGGCAGTTCGCAGGGAAGGGCGTCGACGGCGAGCACTACCGGCCCGGCTCCGGCGACTCCGTCCCGCGTCTGTCCGGTGTCGCAATCCCAGACATAGATCGGGGAGTCGGGCGTGGTGGCCCGTTCTGTGATCTCGATGCTGCCCTCGATGTCACACGTGATATCCCCGATGACGCGCAGCCGCGGTCGATCCTCGGAGGCGAAGAGTCGACGGACGCTATCGCGAGTGACCAACCGCGGGTACGCCTCGGTCCAGAAGATCGTGTTCATGAGAACGGTCAGCGATCCTAGATAGGGGGCGAAGCGGGACCGGTAGCGTTCGGGATGGTCGTAGTACTCCTGCAACTCGAAAGGCTGGCCGGGCTCGATCCGCTCGACCAGGTGCTCCTCCCGGAAAGTTACCCGGTAGACCACGTCCCGCCGGGCCGTCCCGGAACCGACGAGGTCTTCGAGCTCGGAAGGGTCAAGCTCAACAGTGGGAAGCTCGGAGAGGATCTCATGGACCCCGCCGGCCACATTCCCATAGCCGGCCACGCCTACCACCAACGGTGCCAGCGACCCGGGCACTCCGTCTCGGGCCAGGGTCTTGCCAGCCTCGCTCACCGCATCCTTGGCCTCGGCGAGAGCCGCGTAGGCATGTGCCGGCTTGATCTTGCCGAAGACGTGCCGCGTCTCTTCCCAGTCCAGCCGCTGACCCAGGGCCCACAAGCTGTCGATCATGCCGGCCAGGCCTGCATGCCGGCCGAAGAAGATGAGACGCCTGCCCTGGTTGTCGACGACACGCTCGTAGTCCACCAGCGTCGCTTCGAGCTCCAGGATCCGTTGGAGCATGGGCATGTTGTATGGCTGACCCTTCACTACGTGGGAGAAGAAGACGTAACCCGTGCGTCTTTGGAGCTTGGCCGGCGGGATCTCTTTGACACCGAAGACGACTTCCGCGGCGGACAAGTCGGAGGTGACGACACCGCCGGCATTCCGGTATTCCTCGTCGCGGAACACTCGGCGCTCCGATGGTTCGACCAGGACTTCTAGACCGTGCCGGTTCACCAGTTCCCGTACCCCGCTCGGGGCGAGAGGAGCCCTTCTCTCCCAGGGGCTCTTGTCTTCGGCCCGGATTCCGATGCGGGTCCGTCCGGTCATGTCGGGCGAGATTGTAGAGCTTCCAACAGGGGCACCATTTGACCGGACCAGATGGGTCAGCCTTCTGTCAGGCGGGTCATCAGCGGCTCGACCATGCCACCCAGGTGCCGTCGCTCACTCGTTGCGGAGCGGAACCGTCCGCTTTGACCCAGATCCCAGATTCACCATCGATCGCCCCGGGAAAGGCGAATGCCGAACCATCGGGTGACCAGAGGGTCACGCTCTGGGCATACTGGTCGAAGAAGGGGAGCAGTTCACGCAAGAAGCTTGGATCAGGCTCAAATCGAACTGACTCGCTCATCTCGCCGTCCTCCCAGATGCTCCAGCGAGCCTCTCCGGAGGCGACGGCATCGAGCACGAGCAGCCTCCGGCCATCCGGGGACCAGAAGAAAGCGATCGCCGGGTTCTCGGTCACCGTTTGCAGATCCCCACCCTCCACGTCGATCACCACGACCCGGCCTGCCGCGAGCCGTGGCGTCGTTTGATAGGCCACGCTGAGAGCGTCGCTGTCACGCATGCTTTGGGCGGCAATCTTCGAGCCGTCGGGAGTGGCAACGAAGTTTGTCGGACCAGGCACTCGGGCGAGCAGGCTGCTGTCCCCGGTCGTGTCGATCAGGGCGAGGTATCTGTCGTTCCCTTGGTGGTCGATGGCGATGATCCCACGGTCGGTCCACACCGGAGCTTGAAACTGTCCTGGTACCGGTCCGAGAGCTTGCGCCGAGCCGGCGATGTTGATCTCCAACCGGTCGGACCCGATGTGTGTGACCATTTCCGTTCCGCTCGGGCTCCACGAGAAATACAGGGGTTGACCGGCGTCGAGCTGTTCCAGTTCGGAAAGTGCTCCGTCCGCAATCGATGTCGTGTCGAGGCGCAGCCCGCTCTCACCGTTCCGCAGCAATGCCAGCTCGTTGCCCGTCGACCAGTGGAAATAGAAGGGGAAGCTCGAGGTGGGGAGCGACCACCGACCCGATGTGTCAGGATCTGCGACGTGGATCCCTCGTTCGGGGCTGATCTGAGAGAAAGCGAGCAGAGTGCCGTCCGGAGACCAGGTTGGTTGGAAGTAGAAGGCGCGATCGGCTCCGGAAGGAGCGACATCGGTCACTGCCACGCGGTTGGAACCATCGGCGTCGAGTACGACGACGTTGCCATCGTCGACGATGGCAAGCCGACCCTCCCCTTCACCGGTTCCTTGGACGGTGCCGTTGGTGCACGCCCCGAGGGCGAGGATGGCCACCAGCATCCAGCCCGCCGTCACCGTCCTATTGAGTCGTCTCATGCTCACTCTTCGGCGCAACCTCACCGGCCGGATCCTTGTTCCCGTAGGCAGCGTCACAAAAGGGACCCATTCCGGAAAAAGCCACTCAGAAGGGGACCTTTAGGCCCTGCTACGAAGCCACCTCTGGGCATACGATGCTTGGCGAGCAGTACGTCTAGGAGGACTGATGGCCGACCAGCCAAAGACACTCGAGAACCTACTTACAGAGGAGCGGCTATTCCCGCCCTCCGAGGAATTCGCCGCGGCGGCCAACGCCAGCCCCGACGTTTACGACAAGGCAGAGGCCGACTACTTGGCCTTCTGGAAGGAACAAGCCCTGGACCGGGTGACATGGTTCAAGGAGCCGACGGTCGTTCTGGACGACTCGAACCCTCCTTTCTTCAAGTGGTTCAGCGACGGCGAGCTGAACGTTGCGTACAACTGCCTCGACCGTCATCTCGAGGACAAGGGCGACAAGGTTGCTTTCCATTGGGTCGGCGAGCCCGGTGACACCTTGGACCTCACCTACCGCGACCTGTACGAACGAGTCGGCAAGCTGGCCAATGGCTTGAAGAGCCTGGGCGTAGAGAAGGGCGACCGGGTCGCGATCTATCTCGGCATGGTCCCGGAGCTGCCGGTGGCGCTGCTGGCCTGCGCCCGCATCGGCGCCATTCACTCCGTTGTGTTCGGCGGCTTCTCATCGGACTCGCTGGCCGACCGCATCCAGGACTCGAGCTGCAAAGTCCTGATCACCGGCGACGGTGCTTGGCGTCGCGGCAACGTGTTCTCGCTGAAGGACGTCGCCGACGAGGCACTCAAGACCTCACCCTCGGTCGAGAAGGTGATCGTCGTCAAGCGGACAGAAAACGACATCAGCTGGTCCGACAAGGACATCTGGTACCACGACCTCGTGGCCGATCAGCCGTCTGAATGCGAACCGGAGGTCATGAACGCCGAGGATCCTCTCTACATCCTCTACACGTCCGGAACGACGGGGAAGCCGAAGGGCATTGTCCATTCACAGGGCGGCTACCTGACGTCGATTGCGACGACGCACGACTACGTGTTCGACCTCAAGGATGACGATGTGTACTGGTGCACCGCCGACATCGGCTGGGTCACTGGTCACTCGTACATCGTCTACGGACCGCTGGCCAACGCTGCCACCAGCATCATGTACGAAGGCGCTCCCAACTTCCCGGGCCTCGACCGGCTGTGGCAGATCGTCGAGGACTACAAGTGCACGATCTTCTATACGGCACCGACCGCGATTCGTGCGTTCATGAAGTGGGGCGACGAGCACGTCACCAAACACGACCTGTCGTCGCTGCGTCTTCTCGGCACCGTCGGCGAGCCGATCAATCCCGAGGCGTGGATGTGGTACCACGAGCTCATCGGTGGCGGGAAGTGCCCGATAGTCGATACCTGGTGGCAGACCGAGACCGGCGCCATCATGATCACCCCGCTTCCCGGTGCGGTTGCAACGAAGCCGGGTTCGGCAACCAAACCGTTCCCCGGAGTCGGCGCCGACGTCGTCGACGAAGAGGGCAATTCAGTGCCGTGGGGTGGTGGCGGCTTCCTCGTGATGCGACGGCCCTGGCCGTCGATGCTGCGCACCATCTACGGAGATGATCAGCGCTATGTCGACACCTACTGGTCGCGGTTCGACGACATGTACTTCGCCGGCGACGGCGCCAAGCGCGACGAAGAAGGCTATTTCTGGTTGCTGGGACGCGTCGACGACGTCATGTTGATTGCCGGGCACAACATCTCGACAACCGAGGTGGAGTCGGCACTCGTGAGCCATGACGCCGTTGCCGAGGCCGCAGTCGTCGGCCGGGCCGACCCGGTCACCGGCCAAGCGATTGCCGCCTTCGTCACACTCCGTGGTGGAGTCGAAGGAAGCGACGACCTTCTCGCCGAGCTGCGCAATCACGTCGGCAGCACGATCGGTCCGATCGCGAAGCCGAAGAGCATTGTGTTCACCGATGATCTGCCAAAGACTCGGTCCGGCAAGATCATGCGACGTTTGCTCAAGGACATCTCCGAACAGCGGCAGCTGGGCGACGTGACCACGCTCGCCAATGCCGACATCGTCCAGGAGATTGCAGCCAAGGCATCCAGCTCGACTGACGACTAGCCAGCAGAACGGACGACCACGGCAGACGCCTCCTTCGCTAGGGCGGGGGAGGCGTCGCAACTAGAGAGAAGGACTAGGAGGAACTCATGGCTTGGACGGTGCTCCCCGAGGCAACCGCTCACAAGGTGGCGGATGCCCTGCAGCCGACAATGCTCGACCTCATCGACCTGCACCTCATCGGTAAGCAAGCGCACTGGACCGTCGTCGGTGACGGTTTCCAGCCTGTGCACGAGCGGCTCGACATCTTGATCGACGCATGGCGGGAGTGGAGCGACAGCGTTGCCGAACGGATCGTCATCCTTGGTGCGTTGCCACGGGGACGGGCCCAAGATGTGGTCAACGAGGGTGCCGGCAACGAGCTTCCGGTCGCATGGCTGGATGACACCGAAGCAATTCGCCTGATGGCCGACCGGGTTGAACTGGCGGCGAAGCGTGCAAGGGACAATCAGGCTGCAGTTGCCGATCTCGACGTCATAAGCGACGCTCTGTTGCAGACCATCATCGAGGGCCTCGAAGAGCAACTCTGGATGCTTCGCGCGCATCTCCGCTGAAGTAGGCAAACACGCGACCAGGCGGGAGCGTCTCCATGTTGCACGCGCCTGTGTCGTGGGCTGGCAACGTTATGTCCCAGCTTCGATAATGGTGCCATGAGTAGCGTCCCTGATGATCTCCGCCGCCGCACCGAAGAGTGGATTGCGGCCGACCCGCACAAGAAGACCCGCCGGGAGCTGACCGAGCTCCTCGAAGCCGGTGACGCCGACGAGTTGGCAGAACGAATGGACGGCTCTCTCGAGTTCGGCACGGCCGGATTGCGGGGGAAGGTCGAGGCAGGTTCGAATCGAATGAACCGCGCCGTCGTCATTCGCACGACCCGCGGCCTCGCCGAGTTCCTCCTGGAGCGCGCCGGCGATTCCGACAAGCCGGTGGTCATCGGGCGTGACGCCCGGCTTTCGAGTCAGCGATTCCAGAAGGATGCTGTGGCAGTGCTCACCGCGGCCGGAATCCTCGTGCGGTTCTTCCGCGACCCTGTGCCAACTCCGTTGGTTGCCTATGCGGCCCGCCAACTGGGGGCGCAGGCTGCCGTCGTGATCACCGCCAGCCACAACCCGCCACTCGACAACGGCTACAAGGTCTACGACACCAACGGAGCCCAGATCATCCCACCGACCGACAAGGAGATCGCCGCAAAGATCGCTTCGGCTCCTTCGGCCAAGGATGTACCCCGCCTCGCCAAGAAGTATCGGGGCGGCATGACCTACCCGGTTCCGGATTACATGTTTGAACGGTATCTCGGCGAGTTGGCGCAGGTGCGGGCGTCCGATGCAAAGGGTTCAGATCTGGGCATCGTCTACACCCCACTTCACGGTGTCGGTGGTGCGTTCGTGACGGACGCATTGCGCAGATTCGGCCACCCCAGAATCCATCAGGTTGCGGAGCAGTACGACCCCGATGGGCACTTCCCCACGGTTGACTTTCCCAACCCGGAGGAGCCGGGGGCGCTCGACCTTGCCAGCAGCCTTGCGGTCGAGAACAACGCCGATCTCATCATCGCCAACGACCCCGACACCGACCGGCTGTCGATCAGCCTGGCTCACAGTGACGGATGGCGTCCGCTCACTGGCAATCAGATTGGAGTGCTGCTGGCCGACTACCTCCTGTCGAACACGACCGTGGAGCGACCGGTTGTGCTCAACAGCATCGTCTCGTCTCCCATGCTGGCCAGCGTGGCGGAGTCCCACGGAGCACGGTTCGTGCAAACACTCACCGGCTTCAAGTGGATCTGGAACGCCGCTCTCGATGTGGCTGAGGCCGACGGATCCACTTTCGTCTTCGGCTACGAGGAGGCGCTGGGGTACTCGGTCGGTCCCGCGGTGCGGGACAAGGACGGCATTTCGGCTGCCGTGATATTCGCCGATCTCGCCGCGGCATGTCACCAGCGAGGGGAGTCCGTGCTCGATTACCTGGCTCGACTCTATGACGAGCACGGCCTGTGGGCTTCGACCCAGAAGAGCATCGTACGCCCCGGCAGCGAGGGAGCAGCCCAGATCGCAGCGGCGATGGAGCGCATCGGCGCCGCGCCGCCGTCCGAGATCGCCGGAATCGAGGTTGTCGAGGTTACGGACTACCGAATCGGAGCAGAGGATCGGCCCCGGTATCTCGCGGCGACCCCGCTGGTCGCTTTGGATCTGGGGAGCCGGGGGCGCGCCCTGGTGCGACCGAGTGGCACGGAGCCCAAGCTGAAGATCTACGTCGATCTCGTGGCCGCCCGTGACACCACGGTCACCGCCGAGCAGCAGGAGAGGACGCTGGTTGCGGAGGCCGACGGTGTTGCAGAGGCCCTGGCCGAGGTGCTTGGTCTGTAGCTCAGCCGAGGCCGGTCGGCGGGGATTCACCGCGGTATTGGGCCCTTCCCTACAATCGGCGATAATGCGACCACGAATCAGACCGGCGCGGCGCGCCACAACCAAGGAGCTGTCATGGACCTAGCCGCCCTCCTCGGAGACCAAGCCGAATACCTGCTCGGATACGAGGCGAAGGGGATCCCGAAGGAGCAGCTCAGCCTTCCTGGGCCGGATTTCATCGATCGTGTCATCGCCAAGAGCGACCGGACTCCGCAGGTGCTCCGCAGTCTGCAGAGCTTGTACGACCACGGCCGGCTCGGCGGTTCGGGATATGTCTCGATCCTCCCGGTGGACCAGGGGATCGAGCATTCTGCGGCTGCTTCTTTTGCGCCGAACCCGGCCTACTTCGACCCGAAGAACATCGTCGAACTAGCTATTGAGGGAGGCTGCAACGCCGTTGCCTCCACCTTCGGTGTGCTTGCAATGGTCTCTCGTAGCTACGCGCACAAGATTCCTTTCATCGTCAAGATCAACCACAACGAGTTGCTCACCTACCCGGCAACGCACGATCAGGTCATGTTCGGTTCGGTCGATCAGGCCTTCGACCTCGGGGCCGCCGCCGTGGGCGCCACCATCTACTTCGGTTCGGACGAGTCGATGCGGCAACTCCAGGAAACCGCCGAAGCGTTCGAGCGGGCGCACCAACTGGGTATGTTCACGGTGCTGTGGTGCTATGTCCGCAACAGCGCATTCAAGAAGGACGGAGTCAACTACGAAGGTGCGGCCGACTTGACTGGTCAGGCAAACCACATTGGGGCGACCATCGAGGCCGACATCGTCAAGCAGAAGCTTCCCGATTCCAACGACGGCTACGGCGTGATCGGTTTTGGACGTACCCATCCCAAGGTGTACGACGAACTGACGAGCGACCATCCGATCGACCTCACCCGTTGGCAGGTGGCCAACACGTACATGGGCCGAGTCGGATTGATCAACTCCGGCGGTGCTTCCGGGGGCGAGAGTGACCTCGCTGATGCAGTGCGTACCGCGGTCGTCAACAAGCGGGCCGGCGGAACCGGTCTCATCAGCGGTCGGAAAGCGTTCCAGCGTCCGATGAGCGAGGGCGTCGAATTACTCAACGCCATCCAGGATGTCTATCTGGATGCATCGGTGACGATCGCGTAACTACAGTCAAGCCAAGAGTTGGATCACAACGGATAAGGCCCCGAGGAGGACTAATGGCGATCGCGCTTCCGGATGCTCGTTCAGTTGCGGTAAATCCCACCCAAGCCGAGATGCGTGCATGGGTGTTGGAGTTCATGCCCAACATCACCGAGACCGAGTTCGGCAATCTCAACTACAAGGCCCAGGTCAAGGCGCGGCTGGCGGCATCGACCTTCTTCGTCGCTGAGGAAGAGATTCACCAGAACCGCATTCCGCGTAGCGAGTTCGAGGAGTGGGCGGCGAAGCAGGACGCCTATATCGCCGACAAGGACATGATCCTCATCGAGGGTTACATCGGTCCCGATCCTGCATTCCGTACCGCCGCTGCCCTCTACATGGAGCGGACTCAGGCCAACATTCCGGCAATGCAGCAGCAGCTGTACTTCCCCCGCGACGACAAATGGAACCGCGAGTTCACGGTCATCTACACGCCGGGTCTGAATGCCCCGGGGAAACCGAATGACCGGCTGATCCTGGTCGATCTCGAGAACTACGTGACCAGAGTCTTCGGTTCCGACTACTTCGGAGAATCGAAGATGGGCGGTCTGCGCATGTGGAACCACCTGGTGTATCAGCAAGGCGGCTTGGCGATGCACTCCGGCCTCAAGACGTTCCCTGACGTGAACGGCGAAGAGAAGGTCATGGTCATCTTGGGTCTCTCGGGGACGGGTAAGACCACTACGACATTCCGTCAGCAGCTCGGCTCGTTGCCGGTGCAAGATGACTTCAACGCTCTCATGCCCGGCGGAATTGTGTACACGACCGAAAACGGGTGCTTTGCGAAGACGTTCGGTCTCGACCCGGACGACGAGCCGACCATCTATGGGGGAACCACCCGGTACGATGCGTGGCTGGAGAACACCCACTGCAATCCGGATGGGTCGGTCGATTTCTTCGATGATTCCGATACGGCGAACGGGCGCTCCACCTTCCCGCTGGCGAACATCCGGCATCGCAGCCCGGTGGATCTGCCACCGGCCAACTATCTCTTGTTGCTCAACCGGAACGAGAACCTGATTCCCGCAGTGGCCAAGCTGAAGCGAGAGCAGGCCGCGGCATACTTCATGCTTGGGGAGACAAAAGGCACGTCGGCAGGGGGGAAGGAGGAGGCGGGCAAGAACCTGAGAGTTCCCGGGACCAATCCGTTCTTCTTCAACAACGACGCCATGCAGGGCAATCGCTTGCTCGAGCTACTCGACACCATGCCGGATCTCGAGGTCTACCTCATGAATACGGGTCGGGTGGGTGGCACCGATGGCGATGAGCGATCCAAGAAGGTGAAGATTCGCCACAGCTCAGCCGTGGTCGAGGGCATCGTCTCCGGCACCATCGAGTGGGAGGAAGACCCCGATTTCGGCTACGACGTGGCGACGTCGCTCCCCGGCTTTCCCGATGAGGAGATCCTGCGTCCGCACAAGCTGTACGAGCGTCAAGGTCGGCTCGAAGAGTACGCCGCCATCGTGGACAAGCTCAAGGAGGAGCGGCGGGAATACCTGCGTTCCTATCCGGGGCTCGACGAGAGCATCGTCACCTCGATCTAGGGCTAGGCCCGCCCCCTCGAGCTCCCCCAGCATGGTCTACCGCAGTGGCCTCGGGGCTATTGCGGTTCGCACGAAATAACTAGTGAATCGCGCTCGGTTGCTGCCGACAGCATCGGCATGAAAGAGCGCACACCACACACCAAGCGGATCGATGAACGCGGGTTCAAGCTTGTCCGCAAGGGCTACGATCCTCGGGAGGTGACCACCTACCTGGAGGAACTCGAACACGCTTTCCAGGACATGGAAGGTCACGCCAGAAGGACTTCGCAGCGAGTGGTAGAGCTCGAACGCGACCTCGGCGCCGCCCGCGCCACCGAGCGGGCTTCCCTCGACAACGCGATGATGGCCGTCTTCGACGTCAAAGACCGCATGATCGACAGGGCTTCCCGTCGTGCGAAGGAGATCGAAGACCAGGCCGACAAGACTGTCTCAGCCATGATGGCGCAGGTTGCCGAATCGCGGGGTCGGGAGCCGGAGCTCGAAGCACGTATCGCGAACCTCGAACAGGACCTGGTGCGGAGCCGGGCCGATTCGGAGCGACTGCGGATGCAGCTCAATGAAGCTCACACCGCCCTAGATCACATCGAAACCACCACCACGGTCGATATCACCAGTCTGCAGGCGCAGCTCAAGCATGAGCAGCAGCAGAACGAAGCACTGCGCGGCGCGGCTCGTGACGTCAACTGGGTGAAGCGTGAATTCGAGCACAAGCTGGCGCAAGCACAAGAGAGGGCGATGCACGCACAGGCAGACGCCGAAGCGGCTCGCGCTGAGCTCGAAGCTCTCAAGACCACGTTGTCAGGGACGGATGCTCCTGAGGACGCGACCGTTGTCTACGAGCGGTCCGAGGTGGGCGACTACGAGCACGCTGTTGCCGCCTTTGCAGCCCTCAACGAAGAGCTCAAGAAGGCTATCTAGCCCCTAGAACGGCGCAATCACCCACTATCAAGCTCGGTGTTGAACTGCCGATAGCTACGGAGTGAGCGAAGAACGCAGTCATTTCGCCCGGCGAATCGACGAACACACGTTTAGCCAGAGTCGTCGCGGCTACAACAAGGCTGAGGTCAAGTCCTATCTAGAGGATCTCGAGCAAGCCTTCCGCGAGTTGGAGGGTCACGCGCGCCGCCAGGGTCAGAAACTGGCCGAGCTCGAGCAATCGCTGTCGAAGGCTCGGGCCACCGAGAAGGTGTCCGTCGACAACGCGATGATGGCCGTATTCGACGCGAAGGACCGCATCCTCGAACGGGCCAGGCGCAAGGGAGACGAGATCGAGGAAGAAGCCCGTCTGGAGGCGGGCCGGATACGCGAGGCTGCGATTGCGGAAGCCGGAGGCGGAGAAGGTGCGGCCGCAGGAGAGATCGCCGCCGCCCGCGCTCAAGCCGACGAGATTGTTGCCACTGCGAGAAAAGAGGCAGATCGGCTGCGCACTGAGGTGGCCGCGGCGACGGATGAGAAGCTCGAGGCCGAGTTGGCCGACATGGCGTCGCGGTTGGGGCGGGCCCACGACGAGACGGCGGCAGCTCGCGAAGAACTGGACTTGGCTCGCAAGAGGATCGTCGAGCTGGAGGCAGCCGTTCCCGATGACAACCCGGCCGAGCTCGAAGAGAAGTTCGCCCAACTGGAGGGGTTGGTAGGCACGGCCCGGGCCGAAGCTGATCGGTTGCAGCAGGAGCTCGAAAAGGAAAGGGCCGAGCTGGAGACTGTTCGTGCCGAGGCGGCGACTGCTGGGGAAGCTCGCGAGGATCTGCAGAAGCGGCATGATGAGGTCGCGGCCGAGCTGGAGACTGTTCGTGCCGAGGCGGCGACTGCTGAGGAAGCTCACAAGGATCAGCAGAAGCGGCACGGGGAACTCGAGATCGAAGTGGAACGCGCCCGGGTCGAGCTCGCCGCGGCGATGCCCGCGGCTGCGGTGGAGAAGCTGAGGCAACAACTCGAGGAGCAGCAGGCGCGTATTGTCGAGCTGGGCGAGGCAGATCAGCTTCGCAAAGAGGCCGAATCCCAGCTCGAAGCAACCGCCGCCGAACTCGGTGCTGCCAAAGCGGCACTCGCGCAGCTGCAGACAGACACGACGGCAGCCGAGGATCGCCGTGCTGAGACCGAGGCTGAGGCTGCAGCACTCTCTGATGCCGCGGCCTTCGCCAGACGCATGGTGGGATTCGAGGCACAGGTGGCAACCGCGACCGGTACAGATGAAACGGTCGCCCTTCTGGCCGAGACTCGGCGACTCGGGGGCAAAGAAGATGGTGGCGCGACTTCGGCTGAAGCTGAAGCGATCATCTCAGCCGCCCACGAGGAGGCAGAAGCGATCAAGGCAGACGCCGAGGCTCAGGCAGAGCAGCGCGCCGCCAAGGTCATAGCCAAGGCACGAGAAGAGGCCGACCAGGTACGACAGACGGTCGCAACGCTGACGGCCCAGGCCGAGGATGCTCGCGCGGCAGCGCTGCGCTCCAAGCTGGAAGCTGAGGATTTGGTCGAAGCTCAGCGATCCATGGGCGAGGCGCGTGACGACATAGTCGCCGCGGCCGAGGATCGCGCCAGTGCAATCCAGGCTGACGCCGAGCGGGCCGCTGTCGCGATGCGACGGGAGGCAGAAGAGGCGGTTGCCGCGGCTCGAGCCGAAGCCGAGAGGATCACAGCAGAAGCCTCCGCCCAAGCGCAAGAGATCATCGAAGTGGCACAGGCACAAACCGCCGAGTCTCGTGAAGCTGCCGGCCAGGATGAGCTGCCGGTCGAGCCCGCAGCCGAAGCGGAAGCAGAAGAAGATTCCTCGCCGGACGTCGCGATTCCCGGCGACGACCTCGCCGCCCTTCTCGCACAGGCCGAGCAGGACCTTGCTGGGGGTGACGAGGTTCGAAGGCAAGTCGAGGAACTCGATCAACAGGAAGCAGAACTCGCGGCCCAGCAGGCAGAAGCGATCCTGCTGGCAACTTCGCGCGATAGCGGCCAGCCTTCCTCCGAGGTTTCAGAGGACGAACCATCGGAGCCCGTACCCAATGAGCACGCCGCAGCTCCCGTGGCCGCAGACGAGATTCCCGACGATCCGCCGGTCATCGAGTTCGACGACATTCTGTCGGCGGAAGACGAGGGCGCCGCAGAAGGTGCTGAATCCCCGGCGGAAGATTCGCGGGAGGCGCCGGCCGTACCTTCCGTCTCGGATGATGATGAGGAGGATCCGGCAGAGCTGCTGACCGCACTTCTGGATGAGGTCGCCTCCGACCTAGAGGACGTCGATCTCGGCGACGCCGTTGAGCCGGTCGAAACCGTCGATGCGCAGGTCGGGCAAACCGAGTCGGCCTATGACGACATCCAAGTACCTGCTTCTGAAGAGCCGCGTCCTCGTGTGGCCTGGCCGGTCCCGGTCGACCTGGACGGGTCCGACGCAAGCAGACCCGACGGTGGCGAGGGTGACGATGGGGAACGAACGGGGGGCCAGCGGGAGAGCCGCTACCGGAGCACGTCAGCGCAGCTCCCCAGCCTGGGGAGCCAAGCCAAGTCGAACATGAAGACCATGGCGAACTTGCGCAAGAAGAGCCGGGGCATCGACAAGGACTAGAGCCACTACGGCGCCGTAACATCGGGGCATGGCCGAACGGATCCTGGTTACCCGCCGACCACCGGGTCGAGCCCTCGAAATGCTTCGCAATGTGGGGGATGTTGATCTGTGGGAGATCGACAACGTCATCCCGCGACCCGATCTTCTCGACAGAGTCGTCACGGCAGACGCTCTCTACTGCATGCTCACTGAGCAGGTCGACAGCGTGCTTCTCCAGGCGGCACCCAGACTCCGGGTTGTTTCCAACATGGCCGTAGGTGTTGACAACATCGACCTGCTCGCCTGCACAAGTCGCCAGATCCCGGTGGGGCACACTCCCGGGGTGCTGACTGAGGCCACCGCTGATTTGGCAATGGCATTACTGCTGGCTGCAGCGCGACGCCTCGGCGAGGGAATCGACTATGCCCGCTCCGGGCAGTGGGGGGAGTTCCGACCCGACCTCTTGCTCGGTCGCGAAGTCCATTCGTCGGTCATCGGCATTGTCGGAATGGGCCGAATTGGGTCCGCGGTGGCGCGCCGCGCCACCGGATTCGGAATGTCGATTCGATACACCGGGCCGAGCGCCAAGCCCGCGATCGAGCACGAGCTCGGCGCCGTCCGTCGTGATCTTGCGGGGCTGCTGACGGAGTCAGACCACGTGGTCCTCACCGCCCCCTTGAACCCGGCCACCTACCACCTGATCGACGAGCGTGCGCTTACCTTGATGAAGCCGAACGCCACTCTGGTCAACGTGGCTCGCGGTCCTCTGGTGGATACGGATGCGCTGGTTGTGGCCCTCGAGACAGGAGCTATCGCCGCAGCCGGGCTTGACGTAACCGACCCAGAGCCGCTTCCCATCGATCACCCGCTGCTGGACGCCCCCAATTGCGTCGTCATTCCCCACCTGGGGAGCGCCTCAGTGAAGACTCGAGAGGAGATGGCGGAGTTGGCCGCCCGTAATGTGATCCGCGGCCTCGCCGGTGAGCCGCTCGAAGCCTGTGCCAACCCTCGGGTCTATGGCTAGCTGGGGGCAAGCGTGCCGGCGAACACCTGCCAAGCAAGCAACGACTTGGCAATGAGGCTGAGCCAGATGTATGCCCGCTCTCCATAGAGGTAGTCGCGCCACCTTCCGACCTGCCGGTATTGCAGCACCATGTTGATGGCGAAGCTGTTGAAGAAGATGAACAGCGAGAAGAAGATCCCGTAGACGAAGGCAGGCGGAGAACCGTCCGTGCTCGGGCTCCACAGGTAGAGCGCAATGATCAACCAGGGCACGGCACCGGCCAGCACGCCAAACCAATAGGACATCCAGTTCGGCCGGCCGGGCGTTTCATAGTGCTCCATGAGCAGTCCGAAGAGAATCATCGTTGCGTTCACGGCAAAGATCGCACCGAGAGCGCCGATGGTCGAGATCCCTGTCAACATGGCGATCAACACAACCATCACCGAAGAGCTGACGGCATACTCGATCCAGCGGGCGTAGTTGCGACCGCGCTCGAGGTTGCGCACGTACCAGGGATAGACACCGGGTGACGAGATGACCCAGTGGGCAATCGCAGACAGGAACACAAAGGCAGCGACACCCCAGGCAATTCTCACTTCGAACAACTCGTAAAGGGACGGGGGTTCAAGGCCCGGGGCGTTGTCGAGGAATGTCGCCGTCACCGGCAGCGCAAAGTCGTTGGCCAGCAGAAGGATCAAGACCCCCTGGACGGCATGAAAGAAGCCCATGATGACGTTGAAACGCCGGAGCCGGGATGTGGTCGTACTGTCTGTCTGATTCATACTGATCTCACCGATTGTTCTGATGTCGATTAGGTATTCGGAGCCGACCGGGATACTGGGTGATTGCCGCAGGTTGGGTATAGAGTTCGCTTGCGTACGCAACAGGCCAAATAGATGGTGGATACCACACAGCCCTTCGCATTTCGCGCCTTCGACTACATCTTCTTCGACTGCGATAGCACCCTGAGCAGCATAGAAGGGATCGACGAACTCGCCCGGATGAAGGGCAAGTTCGACGAGATAAAGGCGATGACGGACGCCGCGATGGATGGGGAGGTCTACCTCGATGCGGTGTATGACCGGCGGCTGGAAATGCTGGCCCCCACCCATGAGGAAATCGTCGCGATCGAACCGCTTTATCGGTCAACAGTCGTTCCCCATGCGGCAGAAGTGATCGGTGCCCTTCATGTCGCGGGTAAGGAGGTTTTCGTCGTGTCGGGTGGCCTACTGGCCGCGGTGAGGCCGTTTGGCCGTTGGCTCGGTGTCCCGCACGATCACGTCCGGGCGGTCAGCTTGGAGTACGACGCCTTGACCGGCGAGTGGTGGGACTATCTCCAGGATCAGTGGGACCAGCGAACCGACGTCGAGTACAAGGATTCCGAGGACACCCCTTTGGTGCAGGCCTCCGGCAAGTCGGATGTTGTCACGGAGATGTTGGGCGGCCGCTACGGCCGTACGGTGCTGATCGGCGACGGCGTCAGCGACCTAGCCGCCAGTGACGTTGTCGACCTGTTCGTGGGTTTCACCGGTGTCGTATCCCGTCCCCACGTGATTGCCGAAGCCGAGGTGCTGGTCACCGGAGATTCGCTGGCGCCCTTGCTCGCAATCGTGCTCACTGAGTCGGAGCAAAAGACCCTTTCGGGTACCGTGTACGAGGAAGTGCTGGAGGAGAGTCTGGCCAGATTCGATGCCGGCGAGGTGGTCGTCCGGAAGGCGTAACCCATGGCGTTTCAACTTCTCGTCACCGGTGATCTTTCCCCGGAAGCGGTCGAGTTGCTGGAGACAAGCACCGATGTTCGCTTCGATGTGGCCAAAGGCCTGAGTCCCCAACAACTCGCCGAGAGAATCCCCGGCTACCACGGCCTGATCGTGCGCAGCAGCGCCAAGGCAACGGCAGAGGTGATCGCAGCCGCCGACGAGCTTCGAGTCATCGGAAGGGCCGGAGTGGGCGTTGACAACATCGACCTGCGAGCGGCGAGCGAGCGGGGGGTGATCGTCATGAACACTCCGGGAGCCAACACAGTTGCCTCGGCAGAGCACACCATGGCGCTGCTGCTTGCAATGTGTCGCAACATCCCGCAGGCGGCCGCCAGCCTGGATGCCGGCACCTGGGATCGGGGTCGTGGCCGCGGGGTAGAACTCCGTAGCAAGACGCTGGGTGTAGTCGGCTTAGGTCGCATCGGGCGTCGCGTAGCGCGTCGGTGCCGTGCGTTCGGAATGGAAATCATCTGCTTCGATCCCTTCCTGAGTGACGAGCGCGCCCACGAGATGCATGTTGAGAGGGTGTCGTTCGAGGAACTCCTCGAGCGGTCGGATTTCATCAGTCTGCATGCTGCGCTGACCGACCGGACACGCAATCTCATCGATGGGCAGGCACTCGCCAGGATGAAGCGGGGGGTCAGAATCGTCAACACGGCTCGTGGCGCTTTGATCGATGAGGCCGCGCTCGTCGAGGCCTTGGTGAGTGGTCAGGTCGCCGGGGCCGCCCTCGACGTCATGGCCAAAGAGCCGCCCGACCCCGACAATCCCTTGCTTCACATGGACAACGTCATTATCACGCCGCATCTCGCTGCCAGCACTCTTGAAGCGCAGCGCGAGGTGGGAATCCAGATCGTCAAGCAAGTGATCGACGCACTCCACGGCGTGGAGTATCGGAACGCGGTCAACATGCCTGCTGTGGATGCGCCCAGATTGAAGGAGCTGCAGCCCTTCTTGTCGATGGCCGAGCGCCTCGGCAGCATGCAGACCCAGCTTGCCGAGGACGCGATTACCAAGGTCGAAGTCGCCATAGAGGGCGAGGTGATCGATGAGCACATCAAGCCGATCACCGTTGCCATCCTCAAGGGCATGCTGGAGCCGGTTGAACCGGGATCGGTCAACTACGTGAACGCTCCTCACGTTGCGATGACGCGTGGCATCGTCGTTTCCCAGACGACGGGTCTGCACATCACCGACTATCCGAACATCATCTCCTGCCGGGTGGAGTGGGATGGTGGGAAGCGGACCATCGCGGCAACGCTGTTCAGCCACGATGAGCCCCGTATCGTCGATGTCGACGGGTTCCGGGTCGACGTGATCCCGGAGGGAACCATCCTGGTGACCTGGAGCCACGACGAGCCGGGGTTCATCGGGAAAGTCGGAACGCTGCTGGGTGAGTTGGGAATCAACATCGCCACTTGGAGAACCGGTCGCTCCGGTCCGGGGGAGCGGGCCTTGTCGTTCATTTCGGTGGACTCGGATGTACCCGACGATCTGATGGTCGAGCTTTCGGGAACGGCGCCGCTGGAACGGATCGCCAAAATCCGGCTCTAGGCTCGGGGCTGTATGAAGATCGCCAATCGTGCCGAGGTTCCTCCCTTCTATGTGATGGAGGTGATGAAGGCCGCGGCCGATCGAGAGCGCGCCTCCGGAGACGTTCTTCACCTCGAGGTCGGCCAACCGAGCACGCCCGCACCAGCCAAGGTGCTCGAGGCAGCGCGGGCAGCCCTGGGGTCGGATCGGCTTGGCTACACCGATGCCATCGGTATCCCAGAACTGCGGGAGCGCATTGCGCTGCACTACGCAGAAACGTATGGGGTGGCGGTCTCCCCAGGCCACGTCATTGTCACCATGGGGGCGTCAGGTGGGTTCGTGCTCGCGTTTCTGGCAGCGTTCGATGTGGGGGATCGCGTCGCCGTGACCCGTCCTGGTTACCCCTGCTACCGCAACACCCTCGAGGCCTTCGGGGTTGAGGCCGTGCCGGTGCCGGTGGGGCCGGAGACCCGGTTCGTACCGACCAGCCGGTTGCTTGCAGATGCCGGTCCACTCGACGGTCTGATTCTCGCCAGTCCAGCGAATCCGACCGGGACCGCACTGACCACCGACGAGTTGGCCGATATCGCTACGTACTGTCGCAGCAATGACATTCGGCTGATTGCCGACGAGATCTACCACGGTATCGAGTACGGCGTGCAGGTTCCGACTGCGGTGTCCATCGACCCCGACGCGGTGGTACTGCAGAGCTTCTCCAAGTACTTCTCGATGACGGGCTGGCGGCTCGGCTGGATGGTGGCGCCCGACGATCTGGTGCGTCCACTGGAACGACTCGCCCAGAATCTGTTCATCTCCCCGCCGACGCTCTCCCAACTTGCGGCGATTGCTGCATTCGATGCCACCGACGAGTTGGACGGCAATGTTGCCCGCTATGCCGAGAACCGGAGAGTGCTCATCGACGGCCTCGGCGCGGTTGGTTTGGACCACTTTGCATCGCCGGATGGTGCCTTCTACTTCTACATCGACGTGTCGCATCTGACGGACGACAGTCAGGAGCTGTGCCGGATCTGGCTTGACGAGTTGGGGGTGGCCTGTACACCGGGCATCGACTTCGACCCCGAGCTGGGCCACCGCTATGTCCGTCTGTCCTACTCCGAGTCCATGGCCGACATCGCTGCAGCCACCGAGCGGATTGCTGAGTGGGTGAGCGACTTCGACTCAAATCCCATATGACTCAACCGGGGCGGTCTGTTTGTCGATTCTGTAGGCCATCTCGTCCAACGGAGGGATCATGCAAGGTTTGCGGCTAGTACTCGTGCTGACACTCTTGGTGCTGGCAAGCGCTTGTAGCGGCGACGATGCTGTCGAGACAACCACAACCTCCTCGGGTGTGTCGTCGTCGACCGTCGCTACTCCCGAGACGACCACCACGGGCGCGGTCGCAACCACAACTACCTCCACAACCACGACCACAACCACAACCACGGAGCCGCCGCCCACCGGCCCTCCAGCTGGATCTGTCCTGATCACCGGTGAGGCGGGGGTGTTCGTCGCAACGCTGGATGGGGTGGCGGCGAAGATCATCGATGCCGATGAACTGGCAGTCAACGGCCTGATCGACTTCGCCATCGATGATGCGCGGGGAGGGATCGTGTTTCAGCCCAATCGGGGTTCGTGGTTCTTCAGAGGAAGCGACTCGATCGTCTACTGGGTCCCAACAGGCGCGGGGACGTATCAGGAACTGCTGGTTCCTGATGCCGACCAGGGCCTCGCCCTCGAGGATGTCGCCAGTCACGGAGCGTCGGCCGCTGTCTACTACACCCGTACCGAGGGTGGGGACGACCCCGAAACGACGGTACAAACCCTGCGGCGGTTCGATCTCGACGACAAGACCGTCACCGAAATCGCCGTGGTCGGAGGCTGGGAATCTGGTTCGTCACCGATTTCCGCTGGAGGAGACTTGATCGTGAAGAACTCTGGAGCGGAGGGATACGTCTGGATCGACTTCATGGATCTAGACGGTGTCGAGTTCGATTCGCCCGCCAACCCGCTGCCACTCGAAGAGTTCGACTGCTTCCCTGGCTGCTTCTACTACGCCGACTTGTCGCCCGACGGCAGCCGGGTAGCACTCGGACGGCTGGCACCGAACGCCGACGGCTTCCCCACTACACCGGAGATCGAGATCCGCGATGTCGCAACGGGTGCCCTAGAGCTTGCGGTCTCGCTCCCCGATGTGGCTGCTTTCCCCTGGATTCATTCAATGGATCTGAGCGACACGCACGTGCTCATCAACATCATCGAGGAAGGCTCGGAGTACCCGTTTGCCACGATCGTCGATATTGCCTCTGGGGGACTAGCGACCTACCCAGCGCCGGTTGGCGGGGTAGCCCGCTTCCTGCGCTCGATGCCGGCGCTCGACGGCGTTGTCGCCTGGCCGTAGCCCTTCTGTTCTTGCGGACATAGCTGCGGTATTGCGGAGGCATGTCCGCAGGAACCGTCGAGGCTGCGTTTTCGCGTTCCGAACGATCCGTCTTGAATCCCGCCTCGGTTTCGTCGTAGTATCAAAAATGAATACTGATTCAGTATTCAGTTCCGGATGAGGGACCGGACAAAACGGAGGGAGGAGGGATGGCCAAGACGGTCGCGGCTGGTCAGAAAGCACCGCCGACCGCCAAGGGTCGTGCCACGCGCCAAGCCATCCTGGAGGCAGCCGAAGAGGTCTTTGGCGAACTGAGCTACGACCGAGCCTCGATTGCTGAGATCACCCGCCGCGCCGGTGTCGCCCAGGGCACGTTCTATGTCTACTTCCCCGACAAAAAGGCCGCCTTCATAGAGCTGGTTCACGTGCTCAACCACAATCTGCGGCGTGCGATCTCCGAGGAGGTTGCCGGTCTCGACAGCCGGTTTGAGATCGAACGTGTCGGGTTCCGCACCTTCTTCGAGTACGTAGTCGAGCATCGTCCCCTCTATCGCGTAGTCCGGGAATCCGAGTTCGTTGATCCGGAGACGCATCGCTGGCACTACCAGACCATTTCCGAGAGCTACATCCGGGGTCTGGCCAAGGCCCAAGGTGAAGGCCAGATTGCCGACGACGTTTCCGCAGAAACCATGGCGTGGGTTCTCATGGGGATCGCCGAGCTGATCGGGGCCCGCTACGTGCAGTGGGAGGGACGTACTCCGCCGGACGAAGTGCTCGACGATGTCATGACCCTGATCAGGTGTGCACTCAGTCCGCGAGGAGTATCCGAATGAGCGACGACTTCAGCATGGGCATCGTTTCCACCGGGATGTATCTGCCTGAAGAGGTAATGACCGCTGAAGAGATCGCTGCTGAGAGCGGACTACCGCTATGGGTGGTGAAGGAGAAGCTGGGGATCTTCCAGAAGCACATACCCACCCCCGGGCTGCATCCCAACGCAATGGCGGTCGAGGCGGGCAAGCAAGCCATCGAGAAGGCCGGGATCGACCCAAGAGAGATCGACGTGCTGCTCTGTACCACTGAGGAGTGGAAGGAATACAACCTCTGGACCGCGGGCATCGACCTCGCCTACGAACTCGGAGCGACCAATGCGTGGGGCATGGACATGCACATGCGTTGTGCGACGACGATCGCAGCCCTCAAGTTGGCCCGCTCACTCATGCGAGAGGACGAGGGGATCGACACGGTCATGATCGCCGGCGGGTATGTGATCGGCCATTTCATCGATCACACCAATCTGCGTACGTCGTTCTTGTTCAACATCGGCGCCGGTGCCGGCGCAATGATCGTCAAGCGGGACTGGCCGCAGAACCAGGTGCTGGGTACCCATCTGATGTCGGACGGCTCGATGAGCCGCCACGTCATCGTGCCGGCGAGCGGTACGGTCAAACATCCCACCGACGAAGCGGTCGCCGGTGGTGAGTTCAAGTTCGACCTCGTGGAGCCGGAGGCAATGAAGAACCGGCTCAACGAGGTCAGCATCGACAACTGGATGCACTGTGTCGACGAGGCGTTGCGCAAGTCGGGAACCAAGCCGGACGGCAGCCCTTACACCAGGGCGGACCTCGACTACCTCAACATGTTGTTGGTTAAACCGTCGGCCCACAAGCAGATACTCGACCTGCTCGGTCTCACCGAAGACCAATCCTTCTATCTCAAGGACATCGGCCACATCGGTGAACAGGACACCATCATCTCGATGATCGAAGGGGAACGTACCGGCAAGCTGAAGCCGGGCGATCTCATGGTGATGGTTGGTGCAGGCATCGGATACGTCTGGGGGGCCGGTGTCGTGCAATGGGGAGCTTCGGAATGATCTACGAACAAACGTCCCACTACACAACCGACTTTCTCCACAAGAGAAGCCAGCTCACCCCCGATCGAGTTGCTCTCATCGAAGGGCTGGGCGGACCAGAGGTCACGTTCCGCCAGTGGAACGAGCGGGTGAACCGAACGGCGAACTACCTGCGATCGCTGGGCGTTCAGAAGGGCGATCGCGTCTCGGTGTACGCCTCCAACTGTCCCGAATACCTCGATCTCTTCTGGGCCGCGGGCAAGATCGGGTTTGTCCTCCACAATCTGAACTGGCGGCTCACGGTTCACGAGCTGCGCCAGATCGTGGCCGACGCCGAACCCGTCGTGCTGTTCTACAGCGACGATTGGCGAGACCAGGTCGAAGAGCTGCGTCCTTCGTTCACCACCATTCGCGATGTCGTGGCGTTCGGCGAGCCGCTTGACGGTGACCGCAGCTTCTCAGAACGTGACAGTTCTCCTGCCGAGCTGGGGCCACGGCCGGACCTCGGCTTGGACGACGTCTGGGGCATCTATTACACCGGTGGCACAACCGGGCTTCCCAAGGGAGCCATCCTCACTCATGGGAACCTCACCTGGAACTCGGTCAACACCATCACCTCGTGGGGACTAACCGCCGATCACGTCGCCCCGCTGCAGCTTCCGTTCTTTCACATCGGGGGACCCAACATCTTCATGGTGCCGCTTGTCCACCTCGGGGGCACCACGATCCTGTGCACCGGGTTCGACATCGACGAGTCCTACGACCTGATCGAGAAAGGTGGGATCACCCACTACGTGGCCGTGCCCACGATGTATCAGATGTTGCAGGCTCATCCTCGGTGGGAGGACGCCGACTTCTCGAAGCTGGCGCTGGTCATCTCCGGGGGGGCTCCCTGTCCGGTCCCCATCATGCAGAAGTTCTGGGATCGAGGCATCGACTTCAAGATGGGTTACGGCCTGACGGAGGCAGCCGGCAACAACTTCTGGTTGCCCGCAGACCGGGTACGGGACAAGACCACTTCGGTGGGCTTTCCCATCTTCCACATCGACATGAAGATCATCGATGAGGAAGGCAACGAAGTGGGGCCCAACGAGGCCGGCGAACTGCTGATTCGCGGTCCCCATGTCACGCCGGGCTATTGGCGACGTCCCGAAGCCACCGCCGAAACCATCAAGGACGGCTGGCTCTACACCGGCGATCTCGCCGTCAAGGACGACGAAGGCTTCTTCACCATCAAGGGTCGATCCAAGGACATGTTCATCTCCGGCGGGGAAAACGTGTACCCAGCAGAGGTCGAGTCGGTGATGCTGGCCTACCCGGGCGTTGCAGAGGCAGCCCTGGTCGGGGTGCCCCACGAGGTCTGGGGAGAAGTCGGCAAGGCAGTCCTCGTCCTCGAGGAGGATGCCGACTACTCCGAAGAGATCTTCCTCGAGTTCCTGGGTGAGCGGCTCGCCAAATACAAGATCCCGCGCACGGTTGTAGTCATGCCCGAGATCCCCAAGACGGCCATAGGCAAGATCGACAAGAAGCTGCTCGTGGGAGGAGATCCGACATGAGCGTTCCCACTATTGAGGGCATCACTGCCCACACGATCACCACGAGCCGTCTCGCCACCCGCGTCCTCACCTCGGGTCCCGATGACGGGGTTCCTGTGCTGTTCCTTCATGGCAATGTGTCCTCTGCTACGTGGTGGGAAGAGACCATGCTCCGGCTTCCAGCCGGATTCCGCGGCATCGCTCTTGATCAGCGCGGTTTCGGTGAAGCCGATGCTGAGGCTCTGGTCGACGCCACCCGGGGAGCAGGCGACTTTGCAGACGACGCCGTCGCTCTCATGGATCACCTCGGCCACGAGCGTTTCCACCTGGTCGGCAGCTCCCTCGGCGGCGTCATCGCATGGTGGCTCCTGGCTGGGCACTCGCAACGCATCATCTCGCTGACGCTGGCCGATCCGGGGTCGCCTTACGGGTTCGGCGGCACCAAAGATGCAGAGGGAACTCCGACGACCGACGACTACGCCGGTTCGGGCGGCGGGCTCATCAACCCGGAGTTGGTCCGGCTTATCGGCGAAGGCGACACGTCAACCGATTCGATGTTCTCCCCGCGTGCGGCGCTGCGGGCCCTGGTGTGGAAGCCGCCGTTCATCCCGAAGCGGGAGGACGAGTTCGTTGCCGCCCTGCTGCAGACCCACCTCGGCGAGGATGCCTATCCGGGCGACAAGGTGATGTCCTCCAACTGGCCGTTTGTTGCGCCGGGAGCAATGGGCGTCAACAACGCGGTATCGCCGAAGTATGCGCTCGACGTAAGCCGCATCATCGGCGCAGCCGCCAAACCTCGGGTGCTTTGGGTGCGGGGTGCTCAGGACCTGACGGTGTCCAACACCGCAGCTGCTGATCCGGGTACGTGGGGGCCGATGGGCCTCGTGCCCGGGTTTCCGGGAGCGGAGGCCTACCCGCAGCAGCCGATGCTCGACCAGATCCGCAAGGTGCTGGACGACTACACCGCAGCCGGTGGAAGCTATTCCGAGATCGTTATCGACGACTGCGGCCACGTGCCGTTTATCGAGAAACCCGAAGAGTTCGACAAGGTCTTCCATGCGCAGATCGCAAGTGGATGAGAAACAAGAGAGGGAAAGAGGAGGACAACGGATGAGGAAAGCTACCAAGCTGCTGATGCTGCTGGTGGTACTTGCCTTGCTGGCTGCAGCCTGTGGCGACAGCGAGTCCGACGAGACCACCACGGCTGCTCCAGCAGAGACAACCGCGGCCCCAGCAGAGACAACCGCGGCCCCAGCGGAGACCACTGAGGCCCCGGCGGAGACCACGGCGGCGCCGGCCGCAGGTGTGAGCTGTGACGAGCCGATCACGATTGGCGTCATCACCGATCTGACCGGTGCGCTCGCCCTCTACGGGGCCCACATCAACCGCGGGGTGCCGATCGGGTTCGCCTATGCAACGGGTGGCGACGTCCAGACCGGAACCGAGCAGACGTACATGTTGGACGATTGCGAACTACGAATCGTCTTCAAGGATGATCAAACCAATGCCGAGCTGAGCGCCACGGCGGCACGGGAGCTCATCGAAATCGAAGGTGCGGAGATCATCATCGGTTCCGTCAGCTCCGGTGTCACCGCAACGCTCCAGGGCATCGCGCGTGAAAACAACGTGATCCTGATCGCGGCCCCGGCGGCGGCGAACGACATCACCGGGAAGGATTTCGATCCGAACACCTTCCGGGCGAGTCGCAACAACTACCAGGATTCGATCGCGCTCTGCGATCAATTCGTCAACAGCAATGGACTCAAGACCTTCGTCCAGATAGCACCCGACTACTCGTTCGGGTACGGCGGTGCGGCTGCCTGGAAGGACGCATGTACGTTCTTCGGAGGCGAGTTCATCGCCGACGACGTGTTTGCGCCGGCCGATACCACCGACTTCACGTCGTATTTGAGCCCGTTGGCGGACACTGATGCCGACGCGCTCCTGGTGACCTGGGCCGGCAGCACGTTCACTGCGTTGGACCAGGCGGCGCGCGACCTTGGTGTGCTCGATGAGGACACCGCACTCGGCTCACCGTTCGTCGACAACTTCGTCCTGCCGGTGTTCTTCGGCCAGGCGATAGGGATGACGTCGGTGATCCTGTACCACTACACCGCTCCGAGCAACCCGGTCAACGACTATCTGGTCGACCAGGTAGCAGCCAGCTTCGACACGTTCCCGGATCTGTTTGACGCCGACGGTATGAACGCGGCCATCATGGCGGTCGAAGCGCTCAAAGCGACCGGTGGTGCAGCAGATGCCGACTCGCTGAAGGCTGCTCTAGAAGGGATCAGCTTCGAAGGCCCCAAGGGTCTCATCGAGGTTCGACCCGAGGACCATGTCGCGGTCCAGGACATGTACATCATGACGCTGACCAACCTGGACGACCCGGAGTCGAAATTCTTCGACTACGTAGACACGGTTCGTCCCGAGCCTCCCTGTCTGCTGGAGGGCGAGTACCTCTCCCGCTGCGGGGATCTTCCTGTCGGCACTCTGACGGGCGGCTGATTGACGCAGGTTGGGGGTGGTGGCACTGCCACCACCCCCAACCAGAACTCCTGAAGGGAGGGCACGGTGAGTGTGATCCTGGAGACGCAGAACCTGCGGCGCGAGTTTGGTGCGCTCGTTGCAGTCGACGATGTGAATGTTCAGATCGCAGGGGGCACGCTGCATTCGATCATCGGTCCCAACGGGGCCGGCAAGACTACCTTCTTCAACCTGGTCAGCGGCACACTGAAGCCCACCGCCGGACGGGTCTTCTACAAGGGCGAGGACATCACAGATCTGCCGGTGCACCAGACCATCCATCGCGGTATCGGCCGGTCTTTCCAAATAACCAACATCTTTCCATTCCTCACGGTGCAGGAGAACGTGCGCTTGGCTTGCCAGGCTCTGGGGAAGGACAGCTTCCGGCTGCTCCGCTCACATGCCAGGTTCTCCGACTACTTGGAGCGGAGCGAAGAGGTGCTCACCAGGGTCGGACTCGCAGAGAAGGCATACCACGTGGCGGCGACTCTGCCCCACGGTGATCAACGGAAGCTCGAACTAGGCATGATCCTGGCTCCAGATCCCGAGGTCCTCATGCTGGACGAGCCGACAGCAGGGATGGCAGCCGAACAGGTCCCGGAGTTGATGGATCTGGTTCAGTCCATTCAGGAGGCCGGGGGCAAGACGGTGGTGCTTGTCGAGCACAACATGAACGTCGTCATGCGTGTGTCGGACAGGATCACCGTGATGCACCAGGGGGCATTGCTTGCGGAGGGGGCTCCGGCCGAGATCTCCGCCGACGAGCGGGTGCAAACCGCCTACCTGGGCGAGCTGTACGAAACATCGGCGGAGGAGGAGGCGCCATGAGCCTGCTCGAACTCCACGATGTCCACACATTCATCGAACAGTTTCACATCCTCGAAGGTGTCACTGTCGAGGTGCCCCAGGGGTCGATCGTTGCTCTTCTCGGCCGCAATGGCGCCGGCAAGACAACAACCCTGCGAACCGTATTGGGTCTCAACCCCGCATCGTCGGGGAAGGTCATCTTCGACGGCGTGGACATCACCGAACAGAAGTCGTTCGACATCGCCGCAATGGGTATTGGATACGTACCGGAGAATCGGCAGATCTTTGCGGAACTCAGCGTCGAGGAGAACCTCCGAATTGCAGAACGCAACAAAGGCGACCTTGCGGGCAAAGAGGAGATGATCTTCGGACTCTTTCCCGACTTGAAGCGACTCATCCGGCTCCCCGGCACCAACCTGTCGGGAGGACAGCAGCAGATGTTGGCAGTGGCTCGGGCGCTGGTAGCCAACAACCGGCTGCTGCTCATCGACGAGCCGAGTGAAGGTCTGGCGCCTGTGCTCATCGAGCAAATGATGGAAGCCATTCGGGCCCTGTCCGAACACACCACAGTGCTACTCGTCGAACAGAACTTCATCGTCGCCAGCCGACTTGCTCAGCACTACGCAATCATCGAAGAAGGGCGAACCGTCAAGGCGGGAGAAATGGGGCATCTCGTCGAGGACGAGGAGACCGTCAAGCGCTACCTGGGGGCAGCATGAGTACCGAGACCTCAGACCTCAGATCGCAAACATCGGAAGCCGGTCCATCGAAGAATCGGCAGCGGGCCGAGTGGCTTCGGGAGAACCGAGTTCGCGTCACAGTCCTCGCCGTCCTGGTCTTCGTGTTTGTCGTTGCTCTCCTCGGGCTCGAGCGCGAGGACTGGTTCGAGACCATCATGCAGGGCCTATCGGTGGGAGCGCTCACGTTCCTCGTCGTGTCCGGTCTGTCATTGATCTTCGGTCTGATGGATGTCTTCAACCTGGCCCACGGCGAGTTCTTCATGCTCGGCGCCTACCTGGGTTGGACGGCATACACACGAGCGGACACGTTGCTCGACGTTGCCATACCGTTGTTGCTGCTGGCGGCACCATTTGCGCTGATGCCGCTGTGGCAGCGACTTGCCGTGTCGATCACATTGACCGGGCGGGCGCGGAAGGCAACGGCATGGGGCTTCGTCATCGTTGGTGCGCTCGCAGCGTTCTTCACGATCACCCGGTTCCCGCTGGTGATCTGGGATGCGGAGAACTTCGCGCTGACTCCGGCCAACATGACCGTTCAGATCGACCTGGGCACGCACGCGCCGCTCCCGGCCGACACATTCTCTGGGCCGGTGATCGTGGCCGTCCTCGGGGTGCTTCTCGGCGGTGCGCTGATCGCCTTCGGCTTCGGCACACTCCGCAAACCGGGCACGGAGACCGAGGCACTTGACCGCAGGAACTATGTCGCGTTCGGTGGCTTGCTCCTGGCTGCGTTGCTGCTCCATCTCGTCAAGGAGCCTGTCAACGAATGGATCTTCGGACTGAGTACGACCTGGCGCTTCTTCCTCTCGATGGGGATCTCGGTGCTTCTTGTCGCTGCTTTTGGTGCCTTGGTCGAGGTGATCTTGATCAGGCCGCTGTACGACCGGCCCATCTATCAACTGATGATCACCCTCGGCCTGGGCTTCATCCTCATCGAGTTGGTGAGAGAAGTGTGGGGTCGCCCCGAGTTCACCATGGCCCGACCCGCGGCATTTGCCGGAACCGGAGAGGGTTGCCCCGGCCAGGGTCTCGGTGGGTTCTTTAGCGGTTGCTCTACCGTCGAGGTCTTCGGGGGCAGGCTTCGGGTCTACAACGAGGGGTTCGTGATCCTCGTCGGCATTGTCGTCCTCGTCGCCGTGACACTGCTGCTGCGGCGAAGCCGGCTCGGAATGGTCATTCGTGCAGGTGTAGAGCACCCCGAGATGGTCGAAGCGCTCGGCATCAACGTGCGTCGAGTGTTCACGATGGTCTTTGCGCTGGGCTCGGGGCTCGCCGCCCTCGGCGGCGTTCTCGCCGCACCGTCGATAGGGCTCAGTTCCGGCATGGGGGCCGTGTTCCTCTTGGGAGCAATCGTCGCCCTCGCGGTGGGCGGCTTGACCAGTTTCCCCGGAGCCGCGGTCGGTGCCCTGGTAGTAGGGCTGCTGCAACAGATCATCATCCGGTATGGACAAGTCGGGATACCCATTCCGTTTGTGGAGGAGCCGTTCAAGCCATCACCAACGGTGGTGCCAGCGGCGTCGATCGTGCTCATGGTGATCATCCTGCTCGTCTTGCCAACGGGTCTGCTGGGGAGGAGTGAGAAATGACGAGCACAGCACTTGCCCAGTCAACGGGACTGAGCGGCTGGCTCCGCCGCCGGCGCGGGCTGCTCGGCGCGATCGCGCTTCTCGTTGCCTTCCCGTTCATCATCTCGATCGTGATCGACGGGCAGGGCCTAGCAGCAGTGGTCAACAACGATCTGGGGAATGCCCGCTTCTTGCAGGGACTGGCGATCGAGATCTTCATCCTGGGCATTTACGCGATCAGCTACGACCTCATCCTGGGGGTCACCGGGATTCTGTCGTTTGGGCACGCCATGTTCTTCGCAGTCGGCGCCTACACGTTCGGCATCATGCTGAAGAGCTTCGAGCTTGCCTGGCCGGTCGCATTGCTCGTGGTCCTCGTGGCTGCGGTGCTGCAAGCGATTCTGTTTGCCCTGGTGCTCCCGCGAGTCCACGGGATTACGTACGCCCTGGTGACCCTGGGCTTCGCCTCGGTGTTCTGGATCGTGATCCAATCGAGTGACCTTGCCGACTACGCAGGAGCCGAGGTGGGTCTCCAGGGTGTTGACGCGCCGGTGTGGTTCCTCGATACGACCAACGAACGGTTCATCTTCTACCTGATCTGTCTCGCGATCTTCTTCGGCGTGTACGTGCTGTATCAGCACATCGTTGACTCCCCGGCGGGGAGGGTCTTTGTTGCCATCCGGGAGAACGAGGACCGCGCTCTGATGCTGGGGTACAACACCTTCTGGTTCAAGTTGCTGGTGCTAGTCATCGCGTCGATCACGGCTGCGTTGGCCGGCACGATTCACACGTTGCACCAGCCGATTGTGACGCCGAACGTCGCCGGCCTCTTCTGGACGGTGACGGCCCTGCTGATAATCCTCATTGGCGGGATGGGCACGATCACAGGGGCGCTGATTGGAGCTGCGGTCTATCGCCTTCTCGAGTACTACTTGGACAAGTGGTTCGCAGGTGCGGCAGGGCTGCTGATTGGTGCGGCCTACGTGCTGCTGGTGCTCTATGTGCCATACGGCATCGTCGGCACATGGCGGGCCAAGTCCCTCAGGATCAAGGAAGGACGAGACCGGCTGCTGAAGCTACTCACCGGGGGTGGAGGCAAGGAGGAACCCGCCGCAAAGGAGTGATCGGAGAGCAGATGACCAGACCCGTACCCGCATTCGACTGGATCGGCCACCACGCCGATCTGTCGCCCGATGCGGTCGCCCTGGTCGACGATGGACGTGACCTCACGCTGACATATGCACAGCTGGAGGATCAATCCCGCCGCCTCGCGGCCTGGTTCGAGGCCAATGGTGTTGGCACCGGGGAGCGGGTTGCTTTCCTGGCGGCGAACACCACCGACGTTTTCGAGGCGTTGTTTGCTTGCGCCAAGCTCACCGCCGTCCTGGTTCCACTCAATTGGCGGCTGGCGATTCCCGAGCTCCAGTTCATCGTCAACGACTGCCGTCCGCAGGTTCTCGTTTTCTCAGCTGAGTTCGCCGAGGCCGCCGCCGAGCTGGAGACGCCGGTCAAGCTGCAGCTCGGGGCGGACTACACCGCAGCCAAGGAGAATGCCAATCCCGCGGCAGTCGGTCCGGTAACGGCCACCCACGACGATCCATGGGCGATCCTCTACACCTCCGGCACTACCGGCCACCCCAAGGGGGCCATCTGCACCCACGGGATGTTCTTCTGGAACGCCATCAACATTGGCCACGCCGTCGGCCTCACTTCGAGATCGACCAACCTCAACGTGCTTCCCACCTTCCACTCGGGCGGTCTCAACCTGTACACGACGCCGTGTCTCCATCTGGGGGCGCGGTCGATCAACCTGGCGGAGTTCGACCCGGGCAAGGTGCTGGAGTACCTGGAGAGCGGTGAGATCACCCACTTCTTCGGCGTCCCTGCCATCTATCAATTCCTCGCCGAACACCCCAGCTGGGAGGAAGCCGATCTGTCGCCGGTCGAATCGTGGGCGTGTGGCGGTGCCCCGATGCCGGTGGCGCTGTTGCAGCGCTATGCCGACCGGGGAGTGGTGATCCGCCAGGGGATGGGTCTCACCGAGACCAGCCCCACCGTCTTCCTCACGGATGAGGCGCATGCCATCGCCAAGGTGGGTTCGGTAGGCAAACCAGCGTTGCACACCGAGATCAGGGTCGTGGACGAGGACGGGGTCGATGTGGGTACCGACGAGATTGGCGAGCTGTGGGTGCGGGGACCCAACGTAACGCCGGGCTACTGGGAGCGCCCGGATGCGAATGCCGACTCATTCACCGACGGCTGGCTGCACACCGGAGACGCTGCCCGCATCGACAGCGATGGGTACGTGTTCATCGTCGATCGTTGGAAGGACATGTACATCTCGGGCGGGGAGAACGTATACCCGGCCGAGGTGGAGCAGGTGCTCTTCCACCACCCGAATGTGCTCGACGTCGCCGTGATCGGAGTACCCGATGAGAAGTGGGGCGAGGTGGGCATGGCGGTGGTGGTTCCTCGGGAAGCGGGCTCATTCGATGGGGACGCCTTGTTGGGCTTCTGTCGCGAGAAGCTGGCCCGCTACAAGATCCCCAAGCTGGTTCGCACCGTTGACGAGCTACCGCGCAATGCCGCCGGCAAGGTCCTGAAACGGTCGCTCAAGGAGATGCTGATGTGAGCGCGGTCATGGGCGAGGGCACGGTGGAGTCGGGCAAGGACCGTTCCCCCGCCGACATCTACGCTGTGATGGATGACGTGCGGCTGCACCGGCTGCGTCCGACTCATGAAGACCTCTATCCGGTCCCCATCGTGCTGGTGCCTTCGCTGCTCAGCAAGTGGTACGTGTTCGATCTGCATCCAGCCCGCACCATGGCCGGGTTTCTGCGTGATCACTCGTACGACGTCTGGGTGGTCGACTGGGGCAAGCCGCCACGCAAACGACCCACACTCAGTTTTGAGAACTACGTCGATGACTACCTCGCTGCTGGGGTGGACGACATCACAGGTGCGGTCGAGGTCGACCGGGTCAGCATCCTCGGCTACTCGCTTGGGGGTGTGATCTCGACACTCTTTGCCGCCTTGTATCCGGATCGGGTGCGCAACCTGATCACATTGACAACGCCGATCGACTTCCACCGCACCGGGTTGACCGCAACCTGGGCCCGGTACTTCCCGGTGAATCCGTTCGTCGATTTCTGGGGCAACGTACCCGCTTGGTGGATGCGCGCTGCTGTCTCGTCCTCGAGCCTTGCCCGGGTGCTGAAACTGTGGACGACACTCGGCGGCGATCAAGACGACCCGCACCGCAAGGAAGTCCTGCGTGCGGTCCGCAAATGGATCGGCGACGGGGTGCCTGTCGCCGGGGAGATGTATCGCACCCTGGTGCGGGATTGCTACAAGCACAACATGCTCATCCGCAACACGCTCCACATCGGCGGACGTGTGGCGGAGCTGAGCAGTATCGAGGCGGCGCTGTTGACCATTACTGCGTCGGACGACCACCTGTGCCCCCCACAATCCGCCCAGGCACTCAACCGGGCCGTGTCCACCGAGGACGAGACCGCGATCACGGTGCCGGGAACCCATCTCGGAGCAGTCATCGGGCCCAAGGCCCACCACCTGTTGTGGACACGGATTGTCGACTGGCTGGAGCATCGCTCCGGACACCATCCTGCTGACTGGTATGGAGACGCATCATGAGAGACGACTCACACGACCACCTTGATCCGCTGGGGATGGCCCGGGGCATCGCAGACCGGCTCCTAGCGAGCGCCTCGACCGTTGTTGATGACGTGGTCGCCTCGGAGGGGTTCTCTGCGACACTGGCCAAGGGCATGCAGGGTGTGGTGACGGTCACATCGTCGTTGCGGCGCAGGGTCAACGCAGTCGGGGATTTCGCCGCCGAGTGGCTGAACATTCCGACGCGCCGCCAGATGATCGACCTGGCACGACGGCTCAATCACCTCGAGCTTGCGGTCGACGACGTAGACGCGAAAGCGGCAGAGCTTCTGCGCCTCCTCTCCGAGGAGGCGGACGATGGCTGACACGGTTGGCGAGCGGGTCTCCAGCACCGCCGGCAAGGCGTGGCGGGCAACCACCCGCCCTTTCCGTACCTGGCGCGCCGTATCCGATTCGTTCGACCTACCGGTTGGGCTGACACCCCGGGAACAGGTCTGGGCGCTCAACAAGACCCGCCTTTACCGGTACGTTCCGCGGGTCCCTGAAGAGCAGCGTCACCCAGTTCCGCTGTTGCTGGTCTTTGCCGCGATCAATCGGCCGTTTCTGCTCGACATGCAGCCGGGCAACAGCTTCATCGAGTTCATGCTCGATGAAGGCTTCGATGTCTACATGCTCGACTGGGGGGAGCCGGGTCCGGAAGATGCCGAGATGCGACTCGACGACTATGGCGCCGAGCTGTTGCCGCGGGCGGTACGCCGGGTGCTGGCAGACTCGGGCGCAGAGGAGATCAGCATGCTCGGCTACTGCTTGGGTGCGCTGATCATTCTGCTCTACGCCGCCCTGGAGACCGACGGCCCGCTGCGCAACCTGATCCTGCTCACCCCGCCGCTCGACATGTCGCATCGGGAAGACAGCCTGTTCAGCGCGTGGTTGGACAAGCGGTGGTTTGATGTCGATCGGTTCGCCACCAACCTTGGCGGCTTGCTGTCCAGCTCCGCCATCGAAAACGGTGGCAAGATGCTCAAAGCGGTCGCCAACTACGTAGGCGCTTATGTGAACCTGTGGGACCGGATCGACGACCCCGAGAGTGTGCGCAATTGGCAGGCGATGCACCGGTGGGTGCATGACGGAGTGCCGCTACCTGCCGAAGTCTTCCGGCAATGGGTGCAGGATTATCTGTGGAGCAACGCCTTGGTATCGGGCAGGCACGTCGTCAGGGGCAGGCTCGTGCAGCTGAGTGATATCGAGGTTCCGGTGCTCAACATCCTGGCCAAGTTCGACCATATAGTGCCCAACGGGCAGTCGCTGCCGGTGGCGGAGTTGGTTGGGAGCGACGATGTCCATACCGAGATCCTGAGCGCCGGCCACATCGGGATAATGGCCGGCCACAAAGCGCGCCATGTCCTTTGGCCGACTCTGTCGGCGTGGCTGGCGGAACGCTCCGGGGCGACTGTGTGAGCGCGGCCAGTCTCGTCGAGTCACGGCGGTCAGGGCCCGTAGCCACTCTGACCCTGAACCGCCCGGAGCGGCACAACAGTCTCGTGCCCGAGCTGCTGACCGGGTTGCTCGACGGATTCGGCGAGGTCGCCGGGGACCCGTCGGTGCAGGCCGTGGTGCTGTCGGCGGCTGGTCGCTCGTTCTCGACGGGTGGGGATGTGAGGGGTTTCTTCGCCAGCGGAGATGATCTCGAGTCATATGCCCTTGAAACGGTTGGGCTGCTCAACGAAGTGATGCTGGCGATGATCCGGATGCCCCAACCTATTGTGGCCGCGGTCCATGGAATCGTGACCGGGGGTTCGCTGGGGCTACTGCTTGCATCGGATGTCGTGCTGATAGCACCCGAGGTAACCATCGCCCCGTGGTATGCGGTTGTCGGGTTCTCTCCGGACGGCGGTTGGACGGCGCTGTTGCCGGGACTCATCGGTGAGAAGCGGACTGCGACTCTCTTGCTTGCCAATCAGCAGATCTCGGCAGCGGAGGCGGTTGATTGGGGAATCGCCAGCGAGATAGTGATCGCCGGCGAGATTCAGGAACGAGCTGCAACAGTTGCTGCCGAAATCGCCGCCATGAAGCCGGGTGCGGTCGCCCGCATCAAGCGGCAACTCCATCCCGATCCCGAGGCCGTCGCGGTCGCTCTCGAGGCTGAGCGAAGTGCATTTGTAGAGCAGATAATCACCGCCGAGGCGCGCACGGGAATGGCTGAGTTCCTGGGGAGGGAGGGATGAACCTCCTACTCCCGCATCATCACATCCACTGCCAGTACCAGGGCCTCGCCGGACACCACGATCCCCTCGGCCGTGGTGCACCGAGTGGCGAGGTTGACGAGTCCTTTCTGGGGCCGAATTCGGGTGATGGTGACCGTGGACGTCACCGCAGCCGGCACCCGCACCGGTCGGTGATAGACGAAGCGTTGCTTCAGCCAATTGGTTCCTCGTCCGGGGAGATCAACTCCCAAGACCCACGAGTCCATGCCCGCAAGCAGACCGGGCGGTACCTCGTGGATTGGAGCGTCGAACAACGGGTTGGGATCCCTGACGAGTGCGACGAAGTCGGCAACGTCATCGGCGGTGAAGGTCTTGCTCCGGCTCGCCGACATCCCGACCTGGAGACCTTTGTAAGTGGCGGGTTCGGTGAGCTCGATCTCGGCGGGAAGACTCGGGTCGGGCGGCCCCAAGGTGCAGATCCCGCTCGTCGTCACCGTCCCTGCAGAGTCGATGATTCTCTGTGCGATCGTGCTTTGCTCAGCCGGAGTGAGTTCGAGGAGCAGCGGGTCGCCGGTGAACGTCGGCGCGCTGAAGACGAACTCCTGAGAACTCAAACGTGTCGGCCTCTCGAGTTCCTGGGCGATGGCTGCTTGCAGAACCGAGAACAAGAACATGCCGTGAGCGACGGTCCGGCGAAAGCGAGTCGTGGCAGCGAAATCGGCATCCACGTGGATTGGGTTGTCATCGCCGGACAGCCGGGCGTATTCGTTGAATTGCCGCTGCGTGAAGACCGTGGCCACTTGCCTGGTGCCATCGAGCATCGAGCCATGTTACGGAGAGGGAGACCATCATGCCGCTGAACACGCTGGCGACCCGTCACGCCCGCTACCGGCCGGACCACACCGCCGTCGTGTTCGAGGGGCAGCGGTTCACTCATCGTGAGTTCAATGAGCGCATCAACAGGTTGGCCAACGCCCTGCGTGGTCTTGGGCTACACCGCGGTGACAAGGTTGCTGTCGTGCTCGACAACTCGCTCGAGTTGCTCGAGGTGTATCAGGCAGTCGCCAAGACCGGAATGGTGGTCGTTCCGCTGAGCCCTTTGCTGCGCGGCGACGGGCTGGTGACGCTGCTCAACGACGCCGATTCGGCCGCAGTCATCACTATGAAACGAATGGTTGAGCACTTCGATGCAGTTCGGGACCGGATCGATATCGATCCGGGCAGATACATCCTCACCGACGACCCCGATTCTCCCGGCTACCGCAACTACAACGAGCTCACCTCAACCGTCTCGAGCGACGAACCACCCTGGGTCGAGGTCACCGACGACGATCCGTACAACATCATCTACAGCTCCGGTACCACCGGTCAGCCGAAAGGCATCGTGCATACCCACTACATCAGGATGGCGTACTGCACGGGGTTCGCTGCCTCGTATCGGATCAAGCCGGAGAGTGTCATCCTGCATTCGGGATCGCTGGTCTTCAACGGGGCGTTTCTCACCCTGATGCCTGCCTTCTACGTCGGGGCGACCTATGTCCTGATGCCCGGGTTCGATGTCCGCAAGATGATCGATCTGATGGCGGCGGAGAAGGTGACCCACGTCATGGTCGTCCCCTCGCAGATCATCGCCCTGCTGGCCGAACCAGACTTCAACGAAGAGAACCTGCCCCATCTCGAGATGATCTGCTCGGTCGGAGCTCCGCTGCATCTGGAACACAAGGAAGACTTGGCCCGAAAGCTCCCCAACCGGTTCTACGAGCTATACGGGCTCACGGAAGGGTTTGTCACGGTGCTCGATCGTGACGACTTCCCCGCCAAACCGGGATCGGTCGGCGTTCCGCCGCCGCTCTACGAGATGCGGATTGTGGGCGACGACGGCACCGAGCTACCTCCAGGCGAGGTGGGGGAGATCGTGGGCCGCGGCCCGATCACCATGCCCGGCTACTACAAGCGGCCCGATCTCACTGCTGAAGCCATCAAGGAGGGCTGGTTACACAGCGGCGATCTGGGCTACGTCGATGAAGACGGATTCCTGTTCCTGGTCGATCGCAAGAAGGACTTGATCATCTCCGGGGGCGTCAACGTCTACCCGCGCGACATCGAGGAGATCGTGATCCAGCATCCCGGCGTGACCGACGTCGCGGTGTTTGGTGTCCCCGACGACCGCTGGGGTGAGACCCCAGTGGCTGCCGTCCGGCTCGACCCTGAGTTGGCATCCAACCCCGATGAGGTCCGGGAGTGGGTGAACGAGCGTGTCGATGCCCGCTTCCAGAAGCTGCACGAGGTGCTGGTTCTCGACGAGTTCCCGCTGAGCGTTGCCGGGAAGACGTTGCGGCGGGTGATTCGTGACAACTATTTGGAGGGATGATGGGCAACTACGTGGAAACCAACGGGATTCGACTTCACTACGTAGAGCGACCCGGCGATGGGCCTACAGTGCTGCTGGCGCCGGGTCTCGCCGCCGGTGCCTACTTCTATGAGGCGCTGCTGGAGCGGCTGGCGCCGCGGCTGAATGTGATCGCCTTCGATCTTCGCGGGCGCGGAGCCAGCGACCGGCCGGACACCGGCTACACGATGGCCGACCATGCCGCCGACATGATCGGCGCCATGGATGCATTCGGGCTGGACGAGGTGGTGTTTGGCGGGCACAGCTTCGGTGGCCTGCTCACCTATGTGATGGCGGCTAATCACCCGGACCGGGTCGAGCGGGGGGTGGTGATCGATGCACCGGCCGAAGTCGACCCACTCGTGATGGAACAGATCCAGCCGACGCTCGACCGTCTGGAGACGACATTCCCGTCGTGGGAGCAGTACATCGAGATGGTCAAGGGTATGCCTTTCTACACAGATTGGGAGTGGGATCCGGCACTCGAGGTGTTCTATCGATCCGATCTGGAGGAGTTGCCCGACGGTGGAGTCCGGTCGGTATGCCGGCCGGAGCACATCCGGCAGGCGTTGGAGGGGACGCTCCAAGTCGACTGGGACGCAACTGTGCGGCAGATCGAGCAGCCGATCCTGTTCGTTCGCGCTACCGAGCCTTTTGGCCCGCCGGGGTACCCGCCGATAGTTCCCGAGGACAAGGCGAAGCTGACGATGGACCGGTTGCAGAACGGCCGTTATGCCGAGTTCCCGGGCAATCACATCACGTTCTTGTTTGGCGACGTTGCAGGGCGAGTAGCAGACGAGATCGTTGAGTTTGTTCTCGGCTAGCTAGCCCAAGGGGCTCTCGCCGCGCTGCAGCGCCTCGATCGTTTTGGCGATCCGGTTGGCCCGGGTGGTGTCCCGCTTCGCCATGGCCAGCCAGGCCAGGATGGCCTTGCGAGCGCCCATGGCCAGCGCGTTGTAGGCCTCCCGAACGCCCGTCGCATCCATCGCTGTCCCCAGGTCGTCCGGCACGATTCCGGCTTCGGGTCCGTCGAGGATGGTCCACGATCCGTCCTGCTTGGCGCGCTCCACCGCGGCAAGCCCGGAGGGCGCCATCCGCCCCTGTTGAGACAACCTCGCGACCTTGTCCTTGTTGATCTTCGACCAAGTACTGCCCGGCTTGCGCACCGTCCAGTACTGCCGATAGCGGCTGTCGTCGATTGACTGGACCTTGGAATCGATCCAGCCGAAACACAACGCCTCGTCGACGGCGTCGGCCCACTCGATCGACGGTCGGCCGCTGCCTTTCTTCCAGAAGATCAGCCAGACCGCGTTCTCAGTGGCATGATTCTCCTCCAGCCAGGCGCGAAAAGCCGCCCGATCCGGGGCCTCGATTACTTGAATGTCGTCACTCACGGTGGCGACGCTACCCCGGTTGAACGCGTGGTGCCCAGTCGACGGAGCCGGACGATCGAGGTAGAGGCCACGATTGGGGTCCTCGTCTGCGGCGCTATTGCGCGACTCGTCGCAAACGGGCAGAGACTCTAGTCTGTGGCTCATTCTGGTTGGCAGAGGGGCAATGAAGATAAGCAGCGTGTTGATTTGGGCAACTATCGTCGTGATCTGGGTGACGGTCCTGGCGATGAGCATGGGGTCGCCGAATCTGGAGTTCGGGGACGAGCCGGAAATCATCGATATCGCTGTCATCGTCAACTGGTTCTGGGGTCTCGTGGGCACCGTCGGGGTGCTTCGGCTCACGTTGTTCCGTCGTCCCAACGAGGTCGGATGGGGTGAGACGACCGCATATCCATGGATTCTTGGAGTCGTCGGAGCACTCTGGATTGCCGCCGGGTTCAGCGCAATCAACCTTCCCGTGTTGGAGTGGGGCGACAATATCGTGATTCCGGTTGCGGCCATCGTTGCCCCGATAGCTGCGGCGATGCTCACCTGGTACGCCTGTGAGTTCCTCGTTGCCGGTTTCGCCGCCCGGCAGAGCGGCAACTAGCCCTTATTACTGTTCTGTGGCAGTAGCTCCTGAATAGCCGCGGCGAGTTCGGCCGGCATGAACGGCTTCTCGAAGAAGCGGTCGGCGCCGCCCTCGAACGCCCGCCGTGCGCTGTTGCCTTGGCCGTGGGCGGTAATAACGATGATCGGAACGGCACCTGCCAGGTCGCCCATGCGCAGCGCGTGGAGCACTTGCCAGCCGTCGACCCGTGGCAAGGCGATGTCGAGTATCACAAGGTCGGGTATCGAGTCATGGAGGCTGACGAGGGCATCGATGCCATCGACAACGAACTTTGCGTCGACCCCGCGCTTGCGGAGAATCTCGCCGACAAGCCTGCTCGAACTCGGATCGTCTTCGACAACCAGCGCGGTGGGCCTATCCATCGTCACTCTCCACTGTGGCACCCCAGGCGTTGGCGCGCTGATCGCTGGCCAGCAGCCGGTAGCGCACCCGCATCCCGGCATTGAGACCGGCGCGTTGCCGGCGGGGGAAAGCGTGTGCATGGACGAATATCGCCTCGCCGCCGGCGTCTGGGTCGATCAGCCCGAAGTGCATCTCCTCATCGAAGAAGCTGATGGTGCCGGCATGTCGATCGCCGCGCCACAACAGCGGGTAGAGGCCGATGCGCCCGATGGTGGTAAACCCGAGGAGAAGCACGATCAACAACGTCAGGGGCAAGCTGAGCGCCTCGGTGGTTGCGCTGGCGACACCACCCATCACGACAAGCGTGCGGCGGATGCGCGGTGTCTCCTCACCTTGGCCAACGCTGGGTTGCTCGAAGTCATCGATCGCTTCGATGATCAGTTCCTTGTCTTCCGCGGCTACCGGGTCGGCAACTATCCAGTTGAACTCCACGGTCGCCTGCAATTGCGGAGTTCCGCTGTCGGTCACCGTGACGGTGACGGGATGAGATCCCGCCGTATTGACCGCCAGCCGGCCGCCGATCACGCCAGTCGCTGGGTCGATGGCCAGCCCGGTGGGCAGTCCGGTGGCCGAGTAGCTGAGGGGCTGTTCGTCGCTGGCGAGGATGCTCAATGTGACCGTCTCACCTTCGGAATCGAACTGTGTAGCCACCGGAGAAATGATGGGCGCCGAGTTGGGATCATCCTGAAGAGCTGAAGCGGTCACCATCCAGGTGAGGTTGGTGCTCGCCTGCAGCGAGGGTATGCCGTCGTCGGCGACGGTGATCGCGACGACGTGGAACCCGGTGGCGCTTTGCTCGATTGTGCCGGTGATCATCCCGGTCACGCGATCGATCCGCAGTCCTTGCGGCAGACCTTCGGCCGAGAAGCTCAGCATATTGCTGGGCAGGTCGGGATCCGATCCCGCTACTTGGATCTCCACGGTGGTAGCCGCTTCGCTGATCTGGCTCGAGAGCGGCTCGATGGTCGGCGGCAGGTTGGTCTCGAACACGGAGATCGTGACGATTCGTCTGGCGGCCAGTTGCGGGCTGCCGGCGTCGGTGGCGTAGACGGTGAGCCGATACGTTCCCGGTCCCTGCGCTTCCGTCGGTATCCACGTGACGACTCCCGAAGCAGCATCGATGGTGGCACCGGCCGGCTCGCCGGACAGTGAGAACATGACGTCATCACCGTCGGGATCGGTTGCCCGAGCCGTGAACGAGATTTCGGTTTCCTCGGCACCTGATATCGATGAAGCGACGTCGAGGGTTGGGGGTCGATTGGTGTCGGTCACCGTCCACACGAAACTCGCCGAGCCGGAGAGCGATGGGCTGGCCCCGTCGCTGACCGTGACGGTCACTGGGTACACGCCGACTGATCCCGCCGGGAGCGTGCCGGAGATGTGTCCCGTGTCGTCGTCGATAGCCAGGCCAGGTGGCAGACCACTCGCATGGAAGCTGAGAGTGTTGGCGGGGAGATCCGGGTCAGAAGCAGCGATCGTCAGGTCGACATCGCCGAACTCTCCGCTCACCTGGTCGGGAACGGGGTCGACTGTGGGAGCTCGGTTCACCTCCGTCACCGTGATTGTGACGCTCTTGCTGTGAGCTTTGGCCGGGTGCCCGCTATCGGTCACCGTCACCGTCACCAAGTAGACCCCGAACCCGTCGGCTTCGCCGGGCGTCCAAACGAAGTCGCCGCTGGTCGGGTCGATGGACGCTCCGGGCGGTCCGGAGATGCTGAAGAGCAAGTTGTCGCCGTCGAGGTCGCTCGCCGTCGCCGTGAACGTGATCGTGGTTTCCTCAGGCACAGTGTGATCGGGAATGAGCCCGAGTACCGGGCGCCGGTTGGTATCGGTGACGGTGATGATGAAGGACTCGTCGTGACTGAGCCCGCCGGCTGAGGCGGTGATCGTGACGGTTGTGGTTGCGGCGTCGGTGTAGCCGGGGGTGCCGGTGACTGTGCCGGTGCCGTCGCCGTTGTCGACGAACGTGGCCCAGCCGGGCAGGCCGCTCGCCGAAAGGCTGGGAGTGGTCCCGTCGGGGTCAGAGGCGGTCGCGACCAGGGTGAACGGGTCGTTCTCGGCAACGACTTGATCGGCAATCGGTTCGATCGTTGGGGGCCGATCCGTGTCGCTGATCACGATGCTGAAGGTGGCGGTGTCGATGAGTCCACCGTCAGTAACCGTGATGGTGACCGTTGTGGTTGCGGCGTCGGTGTAGCCGGGGGTGCCGGTGATCGTGGCGGTGTCGTCCCCATTGTCGGTGAGTGTGGCCCAACCGGGGAGGGTGCCGCCGTCGCTGAAGGCGACGGTCGTTCCGTCGGGGTCGGTGGCGGTGAGAAGAACACTGAAAGATGATCCTTCGGCTCCACCTTGGTCACCGGGGTTGGTGATGGTGGGTGGCCGGTTGGTGTTGGTGACGGTGAGGTCGAAAACTACATCGTCGGTGAGGTTGGGAACTCCTCCGTCGTCGGCAGTGATGGTGACTGTTGTCGTTCCGGAGTCGCTTGCCCCGGGGGTGCCGCTGATGGTGCCGGTGCCGTCGCCGTTGTCGGTGAGTGTGGCCCAACCGGGAAGCGTTCCTCCGTCGGCGAGCGTTGGGATCTCGCCGTCGGGGTCGGTGGCCACGACGAGGAGCGTGAATGGTGCCAGCTCGGGCGTTGTCTGTGGGCCCGGGCTGGTGATTGTGGGTGGCCGGTTGGTGTTGGTGACGGTGAGGTCGAAGGTCTCGTCGTCGGTGAGAGAGCCGTCGTGGGCGGTGACGGTCGCGGTGCTGATGCCGGCGTCGGTGTAGCCGGGGGTGCCGCTGATGGTGCCGGTGCCGTCGCCGTTGTCGACGAATGAGGCCCAACCGGGGAGGCCAGTTGCGGCCAGCGATGGGATGGTGCCATCGGGATCGGACGCGGTGACCGTCAGTGTGAACGGGTCGTTTTCGGCGACGGTTTGGTCGACGATGGGATCGACTACCGGTGGCCGGTTGGTGTTGGTGACCGTCAGCTGGAAGGGGGTGCTGTCGGATAGGTTGGGAACGCCCCCGTCCTCAGCTTCGATGGTCACGGTGCTGATGCCGGCGTCCGTGTAGCCGGGGGTACCGGTGATGGTGCCGGTGCCGTCACCGTTGTCGACGAATGAGGCCCAGCCGGGGAGGCCAGTTGCGGCCAGCGATGGGATGGTGCCGTCTGGATCGGATGCGGAAACGACGACGGGGACCAGGGCCACACCCTCCGCTGCTAGCTGGTCTCCGACCGGATTGACCACCGGGGGCCGGTTCGTGTTGGTGACGGTGAGGTCGAACGTCTCGTTGCCGGTATCCGTACCGTCGTCTGCGCTGATGGTCACGGTGCTGATGCCGGCGTCGGTGTAGCCAGGGGTGCCGCTGATGGTGCCGGTGCCGTCGCCGTTGTCGACAAACGTCGCCCATCCCGGCAATCCAGCAGCCGACAGCGACGGGATGGTGCCATCGGCGTCGGACGCTGTCACCGTCAGTGTGAACGGGTCGTTTTCGGCGACGGTTTGGTCGACGATGGGATCGACTATCGGGGCCCGGTTTGTGTTGTTGATGGTGATGTCGAATACGGCGTCGTCGGTCAGCGAGCCGTCCCATGCGGTGATGGTGACTGTGGTAGTCCCGGCGTCGGTGTAGCCGGGGGTGCCGCTGATGGTTGCGGTGTCGTCGCCGTTGTCGGTGAGGGTCGCCCACCCCGGCAAGGTGCCACCGTCGCTGAAACCAACCGTGGTGCCATCCGGGTCTGAGGCGGTGATGAGCAGGCTGAACGGAGTGGCCTCGGCCCCAATCTGATTGCCCGGGTTGGTGATCGTTGGAGGCTGGTTGGTGTTGCTAACCGTGAGGTCGAACACTGCGTCGTCAGCAAGCGACCCGTCCGAGGCGGTGACAGTGACCGTGGTCGTGCCGGAGTCGCCCCCACCGGGCGTGCCGGCGATGGTTGCGGTACCGTCGAGGTTATCGGTCAGCACCGCCCAGGCGGGCAGCGTGCCCGAGTCTGTGAATGACGGTGTTGTGCCGTCTGGATCGGAAGCAGTGATCACGATCGAGAACGGTGCCAGCTCGGGTGTCGTCTGCGGACCCGGATTGACGATAACCGGCGGCCGATTTGTGTTGTTTACGGTCCAGGTGAACGTATCGGGCACCGCACTCTCAGGCGGGGTGCCGTTGTCGGTCGCGGTGATCGTGACTGCATACGGACTTCCTGCAGCGGCGTTGTAGTCAATGGTGCCGCTGATCAGTCCTGAGCCAGGATCGATGGAGAGACCGGGGGGCAGCCCGGTTGCTCCGTAGGTGACGATGTCGCCGGAGTCGGGGTCGGTCGCGGCCGCCGACAACGAGATCGGCGCACCCTCCGCATCGATCCGGTCAAGTAGGTCTTGATCGAACACCGGAGGCCGGTTTGATTCACTCACAGTCCAAGTGAATGTGTCCACTGCGCTCAAATTGGGGATGCCATCATCGGTTGCGGTGATTTCGACGGCGTAGCTGCCGGTGGCGGCGAAGCCGATGGTTCCCGATATCAAGCCGCTGTTCGGGTCGATCGCCAACCCGGGGGGAAGCCCGACAGCGGAATAGCCGACATCGTGCCCGTCGGGATCGGTTGCGGCTGCCGACAGTGAGATGGTCGAGCCCTCGGGGTCGGTTCTATCGAGCAGGTTCTGGTCGAACACGGGCGGCCGGTTCGGATCGACCGGGAAGGCGATCGCCAATGCTTCGTAGCTCTCACCGTTGTCGATGTCGATGACACCAAGCGATGACCCGTCGGACTTGCTGAGTTCGTAGATCCGTTCTGTTCCCGCGGTATCGGTCGAGGTGTAGAGCCGGCCTGTCTCGTCAAATGCCAAGCTAGCGACGTCATCTGGGGTCACGCCCAAAGTGACGGTTGCGCCGGTGGCAGGGTCGAGAGTGGCCAGGCTCCAGTCGCCGCTGAAATCCCAATGCACCAGATAGAGCTCGCCGTTGGTCGGGTCGAAGGCAATATCAGCTGAGTGGTAATACCCGCCCTGGGCTCCTATCAGCAGGTAGTCATCACCGCCGAAGACGCCCGGAATGTGGGCTCCACTGACTGGGTCGATCTGGAAGAGCAGGTCTTCCTGCCAGTTGCCCCGCCGGTGCGTCCCGTATAGCCCCCCTGAAAACGGATCGAACGACAGCCCTTCGATGTCGTCGAACGCAATGAGGCCGGCCGGACCGCTGCCGGCACCGGCGATCGAGGGTCTGGGAGCGAAGACCCCCGTGGTCACGTCGATGATCCCAAGCTGATCGTCCTCGACCGCAAAGAGCGTGTTGGTGCCGGGCTGCAGCGCGATGGACTCGATATTCCAGGTGCCGGTACCGGTCCCAATGCTGACCTCGTTGGTGGTGGGATTCGAATCGGTCAGATCAACCGCCGTCAGCAAGTCATTCCCGCCGTTGGCTCCTCCGCTGTTGGCGACGAGGTAGGTGACATCGCCCGGAGCAACGGTCCAGTCGAAGATGTCGGTGTCCTGCAGGTTCGGGGTACCGTCGTCGGTGACTGTGATGGTGATTGAATAGACGCCAGCCGAGTTGGGGCCGAGCGCCCCGGTGAGAGTCCCGTTCGCCGAATCGATGGTCACTCCCTCGGGGAGTTCGGTTGCGCTGTAGGTGAGGTTGTCGCCCGGGTTGGGGTCGGTGGCCGAGGCTGCGATGATGACCAGCGTTCCCTCTGCGTCGGTCCGATCGAGGAGGTCCTGGTCGAAGACCGGCGGCTCGTTGGGGGGAGGGGTGTTGGGTATTGCCAGGGACTCGTAGTCGAAGCCGTTGTCCAGATCGATTTGGGCGATGCTGGCGCCCGTGCTCTTGTCCAGCTCGTGGAGCTGCTCAGGTGCCGAACTTGTGGCCGTTGTTGCCCATGCTCGGCCATCCGAGTCGAAGTCCAGGCTTCTCAGGTCGTCCGGAACGGTTCCTATTCCAACCGTGTCGCCATTCGCCGGATCGAGGCTGGAAAGCGTGAAAGTGTTGAAGGTCTCGCTGACGTGGACTACGTAGGTCTGGTCGGTGGTTGGGTCGAACGCCAGGCCGGACACCTGGTAGTTCAAGCCACTGGGCTCGATGCGGACGTAGTCGTCGCC
>JASJAS010000035.1 GCA_030066875.1 Acidimicrobiia bacterium
ACGTTGTCGGACGCGTGGTAGTAGCGCGCCTGCCCTGTCGGGGTCGTGTAGATGCCGGTGTCTGAGTCGTAAACGCCTCCGGTGAGGAACTTGAGCATGAGGTAGGGCAGTGTTGTCCCACCCTTGCGTAGGTTCATTTCGAGTGCATAGTGCTTCCATCCCTCAGGACGACGCACCGAAACGAAGTCGACGCTGAACCGCCCGATCACGCCCGCGGTGGACAACTCGTCAGCAACCAGGTGGGCGGCGTCGTGGATGTCTCCGCGATAGTCGGGGTGCGCCGGGAAAGTGCAGCCGAGGAAGACTTGGCCGGTGCGACCGCCCAACACCTGATCGTGACTCGACACGATCTGATGTCCGCCGGTGGGATCGATGCGACACTGCACCGAGGGTGAGGCCTTGTCTCCTTCGAGATACTCCTCGACTATGCCACCCATCTCGCGGTACTTGGCCATATAGGGCTCCCAGCTCTCCCCGTCGGCCTCGAAGCTCAACCTCTCGAAGATGGTTCGCTTGACCCAAGCCTCGAGATCGGATCCGTCGGGAGCGCCATAGAAATCGAACATGGCGTTGCCTTCGCCGGAGAAGCCCTCGTTGAGCTTGACGACTGCGCGCTGGAGCGTCGGATCGCGGCCCCGCAGCTCGGCCAGTGCCCCGACGACATCGCTTTCGTCACGGAGATGTTCGGCACCGGCCGGATAGTCGATGCCCACGCGCCCGAACAGCTCACGTCCGTGGCTCTTGTCGCCAATGTGATTGAGTGCGGGATCGCAGGCGTACAACGGGATTCCGAGCTGCACTGCCAGCGATCGCTCCATGTGGGTGGCGTTGAAACATGTGATGTGAGCCGAGCTTCTGTCGGGAATGGCGTCGGAGATCCGGCGAATGAGCCGCGGCCGATCGAGGATCTTCTGAGTGAGCGGATCGGGAGAGCCGTCGTCGCAATCGAGCAGGGTGAGCCGGTTGCGGGCATGACGACCGGGGACGCCCGGAAGCAAGTGGATGTAATAGTCGATGATCGACGGGTGGATCGGCTGGCTGGTCACGTAGACGACGTTGGTGTTGGGGAGGCGAAGCAGCATCAGCAGGCACAACATCCGCTCCTCGTAGTGCCGTACACCTCGGATCTTCCGCAGCTCGATCGGATCGAGGCTCAGGCTGGGAACGACGACGACGGTGCGGGGGAATTGGTCGTCGCTGAACACCCGGCGAAACATGGGGGCGAGGCGATCCTGGATGGTGGCGAACGCGCCTAGTTCCTCGGGTGACCCGGGCAGCGGCTGCAAGTGTTGTCCTGGTAGCACTATCGATGCTCCCTCCGGTTACACAATATCTGGAGGTGGGGCACCATGTCGAAGAAAAACCAGGCAATACGGACGGTTGGCTACGAAGCACAAGGTTCAGCTACGTCTCGGCTCTGATCGGAACCAGCTTCCACACGTCACCGCCCCAGGTTCCGATGTACAACTCGCCGAAGCCATCAACACCGAATGTGTTGACCTGGCCCGGATCGAGTTCTGGCCACTCCCGCACATCGACCGCCGCCCCACCCTCGTAACGGAAGGAGCGGATCCAGCCGGTGCACCAATCCGAGTAGAAGTAGGTGCCGTTCAGTTCCGGAATATCCGCGCCCCGATAGACATATCCCCCGGTGATCGAACACCCGTCGCTGTGGCCGTACTCCACCACCGGGAGCACGGTCTCGGTTTCTTCGCATTCTGGGTGGGAAAAGCAGCGCGATCCCTCCCGATAGGCCCAACCGAAGTTGGCGCCGCCCTGGTCGAGGGAGACGACATTGACCTCTTCCCAATCTTGCTGTCCGACATCGGCAATGAACATCGAGTTGGATTCGGCATCGATGGAGAAGCGCCAGGGGTTGCGCAACCCATACGCCCAGACCTCGGGGGCTCCTCCCCCATCGACGAACGGGTTGTCGCCGGGGACCGCATAGGGTTCACCACCATCGACATCGATGCGGAGAATTGTGCCGAACAGCGTGTCTGACTTCTGTCCATTGTGGCCGCCGTCGCCGCCATCTCCCACAGCAACATACAGGTAGCCGTCGGGACCGAACTCCAGCATCCCGGCGTTGTGCCGCTCGGTAGGCTGATCGAACAGCATCAGCTCTCGGTATGAGCCGGGATCGGCAAAGGCGGGGTCGGAGCCGACTGTGTACTCGGCGAGGCGGGTGTCGTCATTCTCGTCGGAGAAGTAGACGTAGAAGCGGCCGTTATCGGCATAGGAGGGATGGAATGCCAGGCCGAGGAGGCCCTGCTCGATGCCGTTGGCCCGCACCCGGTCGCTCAGGTCGAGAAACGGGTCTTCCTGGACCTCACCACCGGCGCCAACCACCTCGATCCTCCCCTCCCGATGGGCAACGAAAAGACGGCTGTCACCGTGGGGGGCCGCAATCGCCAGCGGCCAATCGATGGCGGCAAACAGCACCAGCTCGACGCCGAGCAGCTCCGGAGGTGGCTGGGTGGTCGTCGTTGTCGTCGTGGTCGATGTGGTTGCGGCCGTTGCCGGTCTCGCTTCGGTGGTGACCACAGCCGCCGTGGTTGTAGTCGTCGGCTGGACCGTTGTGGATGGCACCGCGGCCACCGTCGGCTCCGTCGAGTCGTTTCCTGAGCACGCCGCGGTGAGCAGACCCAGGGCAACCGCCAACGACAGGAACCTCATGGACTCAGGCTAACGCTCCGCGGTGACGCCTCAATCGACGATCCCGTCGGTATAGACGTCCATCGGCGGGCAAGCGCACACAACGTTGCGGTCTCCGTAGGCCCCGTCGATGCGCCCTACCGGCGGCCAGTATTTGTCTACCCGCAACCCGGGCACCGGAAACGCTGCTTCCTCTCTGCTGTAGCCGTGCTCCCACTCGTCGTCGACGACGTCGGCGGCGGTGTGGGGTGCGTTGCGCAGCGGGCTGTCCTCGAGACTGACCGCACCGGTAGCTATCGCGTCGACTTCGCCGCGGATCGCCAGCATGGCGTCGATGAACCTGTCCAATTCGGCCAGGCTCTCCGACTCGGTCGGTTCGACCATGAGTGTGCCCGCCACCGGGAACGACATCGTGGGGGCGTGGAATCCGTAGTCGATGAGCCGTTTGGCAAAGTCGTCGGCGGTCACACCGGTATCGCTCCTGATGCCCCGCAGATCGAGTATGCATTCGTGGGCAACGAGCCCGCTGCTTCCGGTATACAGCACCGGGTAGGCATCGCCGAGCCGGGCCGCCACGTAGTTGGCGGACAGGATCGCGACCTCCGTAGCCTTGGCTAGTCCCGCGCCGCCCATCAATGCGATGTAGGCCCAGGAGATCGAGAGAACCCCAGCCGATCCCCACGGTGCAGCCGCAACCGCACCGACCCCATCACGGAAGCCGGCTTGATCATCAACCAGGGGATGGCCCGGTAGAAACGACTCGAGGTGAGCCTTGACGCCGATCGGGCCGATACCTGGGCCGCCGCCACCGTGCGGTATGGCAAAAGTCTTGTGCAGGTTGAGATGCGACACATCGCCACCGAACTCGCCGGGCTTGGCTAGACCGAGAAGCGCATTCAGGTTGGCCCCGTCGATGTAGACCTGGCCACCATGCTCGTGAACGATGTCGCACACTTGACGCACCGACTCTTCGAAGACGCCGTGAGTTGAGGGATAGGTGATCATCAAGGCTGCCAGCCGGTCGCTGTGAGCGGCCGACTTGGCCTTCAGGTCGTCGAGGTCGACATTCCCGGCACCGTCGGTGGCAACGAGGACCACCTGCAGCCCGGCCATTACCGCGCTCGCCGGGTTTGTGCCGTGCGCCGACGCCGGGATCAGGCAGACATCGCGGCCGCTTTCACCCCGACTCTCGTGGTACGACCTGATTGCCAGCAAACCGGCGTATTCACCCTGGGAACCGGCGTTCGGCTGCAGCGAGACCGCATCGTATCCGGTGGCTTCCGCAAGCCAGCGCTCCAAGTCGGCGATCATCTCGAGGTACCCGGACGCTTGGTCCAACGGAGCAAATGGATGAATGTCCGCGAACTCGGGCCAGGTGACTGCGGCCATCTCGGTGGCGGCGTTGAGCTTCATCGTGCACGAACCGAGCGGGATCATCGAGCGGTCGAGTGCGATGTCACGCTGCTGTAGCTTGCGCAGATATCGCATCATCTCGGTCTCACTGCGATAGAGATGGAATACCTCGTGCGTCAGAAACGGCGTGCCTCTCCGCAGGTCGTCCGGGATTCCGCTGCCGTTCGCAGCGCCACTCCCGTCGACAAAGAATGACTCGACGACGGCAGCGACCACAGCCTCATCGGTCGTTTCGTCGAATGACACGGCGACGTGATCGCTATCGACAAGACGGAGATTGATGCGCCTGTCCTCGGCTGCCGCGACCACCTCCTCTGCCCTGCCCGGTGTCCTCACCGTCAGAGTGTCGAACCAAGAGTCGTTATCGAGTTGAAGACCGCCGGCTTGCAGGCGGGCGGCCAGGGTCGACGTCAGCTCATGAACCCGCTCGGCAATGGCCCGCAACCCCTCAGGGCCATGCCACACGGCATAGAGTCCTGCCATGACGGCCAGCAACGCCTGCGCAGTACAGATATTCGACGTCGCTTTCTCCCGCCTGATGTGCTGTTCGCGCGTCGTCAGAGCCAGCCGCAGCGCCATCCGATTCTTCATGTCCTTGGACACCCCGACCAGGCGACCGGGAAGAGATCGCTTGTAGGCATCCCGCGTTGCGATGAACGCGGCATGAGGCCCGCCAAACATCATCGGCACACCAAACCGCTGCGACGAACCGACCGCGACGTCGGCCCCCATATCCCCCGGCGGGGTAAGCAGAGTGAGGGCAAGCAGATCGGTGGCGACCGCCACCATCACTCCGGCCTCCTTGAGGTTTGCGATGAGCGGGCGATAGTCGCGAACGGCTCCGCTGCTCCCGGGGTACTGGAGAACCACGCCAAAGAAGCCCGTCGGGTCGATGGTCTCCGCGTCACCCACGACCACTTCGATGGCCAGCGGCAGCGCCCGGGTCTGCACAACCTGGATCACCTGGGGATGACACTCGGCATCGACGAAGAACGCCTCCGCCTTGCTCTTCGACACTCGTCGCAACATCGTCATCGCCTCGGCAACCGCCGTGGCCTCATCCAGAAGGGAGGCGTTGGCGATGTCGAGCCCAGTGAGGTCGCCAACCATCGTCTGGAAGTTGAGCATCGCCTCGAGCCTGCCTTGTGAGATCTCGGGTTGGTAGGGCGTGTAGGAGGTGTACCACCCCGGGTTCTCCAGGACGTTGCGGAGGATCACCGAAGGAGTGTGGGTGCCGTAGTAGCCCATGCCGATGAGTGAGGTGTAGACCGCGTTCTCCGCACCAAGACGCCGTAGCCTGGCAAGCACGCCCGGTTCGGTATCCGCGGCCGGCAGATCGAGGTCTTCATCTATACGGATCGACTGGGGAACTGCTCGAGCCGTCAGCTCTTCGAGCGAATCGAGACCGATGGCCGCGAGCATGTGGGCAATGTCCGAAGCGTTTGGTCCGATGTGGCGATCAACGAAGCTGGCACTCTTCTTCTGTACCGGTGACATTGTTGGCGCACCTCCTCGATGAGACAGCAGGACGGAGTATTCCGGTCCTCACCCCTCTCTGTCGTCGGTGCCTGAGAGATTCACCGGAAGCTCCGGCTTTCCCCTTCGGCGGGGTCTATCGACCCTCTCTCCAGAGGCGCCTCTTCCGTACGGTTCTACTGCCTGAGAGTTTCCTGGGGCGGTTGCTCCTTCGGCGCCGAACCCGAGAGCGCGTGCGCTGTCGGCGGTTCGGACTCTCCCGCACGGTGTCATCGGTTGTGCGCTTCTGACTGTACACGATGAAGCCCGAGCGCAACACGGCGACCGCGCCGGCTGCTGCAGCGGATATGGTTTGGCTAAGAAAGGAGACGCATGACACGACTCGACACCGCCGCCCGCTCCGAGTTCTTGGCTTCGCACCCTGAGTGGGCACTAGAAGGAGAGACGATCACCAAGACGTTCGTACTTCGAGACTTCAATGAAGCACTCGGGTTCGTAACCAGGGTGGGATTGCTGTCCGAGGTTGCGGACCACCATCCCGACATCGACATCCGCTGGAACAAGGTGACCGTTGCGCTGTCCACCCACAGCGAGAATGCCCTCACAGACAAAGATGTCAACCTTGCCGAGGAGATCGAGAGTCTCTAACAGCGCTGGGCAACCGAAAACTCTCGATCGCGAGCCTCCCGAGCCGATAATCGCCTTATGCAGCGCTGCCGGATCCTCGTAGTGGCCCTTCTTGTCGCCGCAAGCGCGTGTAGCGACGGCGGGGACGATGCCACCCAATTCGCTGCAGAATCGACGAGCTCCACGACCACCTCACAACCAACCCCAACGCCAGCACCGACAGCAACGACGGGGCCGACCACGACCACCCCATCCACCACGACAACATCCACAACGACCTCGACGACGACCACCACAACGACCACAACGACAACCACCACAACGACCACTACGACCGTCGCCCCGACGACGACAACAACAACGACAACGGCCGCCCCCACTACAACGACAACATCGGTCGACTACGTCGCCCTGGGTTCCGAGCTCGCCACCAACTTGGGCTGTCGCGTATGCCATTCGACGGACGGAACGGTAGGGCTCGGGCCGTCGTGGGCCGGAGTCGGCGGGGCAACCGTAACTCTCGACGACGGGTCCACGGTGACGGCCACTGCGGCCTACTTGGAGGAATCGATCAGGTCGCCGGACGCCCAGATCGTCGCCGGTTTCACCGCAGGAGTCATGCAAAACAACTACTCGGGTTTGAGCAACGACGAGATCTCCGCACTGATCGCCTATATCGCGTCGCGCTAGCTTGCAGTGAGAATCACGCCGGTTCGTGGTACTTCTTCTGGTGCTCGGCGGCTGCGCTGCTCATCCAGTCATCACGCTCGATGCGCCCCTTGAAAGCGTCCAGCGCCGCAGTGACGTAGGCGATGTCGTCGGACTCGAAGTTGGCGATCTGGCGAAAGCTGGTTATGCCAAGCCCTTTGAGTGTGCGTTCCAGCTTGGGACCGATGCCGCGCACCTTCTTGAGATCGTCGTCGGCAGCCGGACCACCAGCAGCAGTGCGGGCCGCAATCTCGGCAATGTGAGCAAGCCCCTCCTCTTTGGTGGGCTCCACCGCAGATTCCGGCTCTGTTTCGATTGCAGTCACAGCCGGCTCGACGATCGGCTCGGACGGAACTGTTGCCTCTACCGTGGGCTCAACCTCGGTTCCGCTCGGGACGGCTGCCACCGTAGCGGCCACCTCCGATCTCGCTCGAGCCAGGTCTGCGCTCAATTCGTCACGCTCGGAGCCAAGAACCGCAAGTTCGGCTTCGAGGCGTTGGATTTCAGCGTCTTGGGCATCAGCGGCCGCGAGCCGCTGCTCGAGCTCGACCTTGCCGGCAAGCTCGACCGTCAACGCATCGACTCGGGTGGACTTCTCGGCCAACTCGGCGGAGAGCCGCTCGTGTTCGGCCGACTTGGCTTCTGACTCAGCCGAGACCGCGGCCAGCGTCTTCTCGACCTCTTCCTTTTCCGCCAACTGAGAGGAGAGGCGCTCGACTTCGGCCTCCTTCTCGGCCAACTCGGCAACGCTGGCCTCGAGCTCGACCGCTGCGGCGGAGCTGGTTTCGAGTTCTCCCTCGAGCTCGGCAAACCGACCCTGCTCTGCCTTGAGCTCCAGTCGAGCCTTCTCCAGATCCTGTTCGCTCTCGAGCTGGGCCAGCTTGGCCTTCTCGGCACGGTCGCTCTCGTCCGCCAGCTGGCTCTCGAAGTCGGCGGCGAGAGACTCCTTCTGCAGCCATCGACCAAATACCCAGCCGAGAGCAAAGCCGATCAGCGTTGCTATCAACATGAAGACCACGATTTCCCCGGCTGCCCAACCAACTCCATCGAACATCTACAGGTCTCCTTCTCTGATCACAAACACGATCCGGCGATTCTCGGCTCGACCGGCTTCTGTCTCGTTGCTAGCGATCGGTAGCTCCTCCCCGTAGCCGATGGCCGTGAGCCTCTCCGGATCGATACCACCGGCAACAAGGTATGCGACGACGGCGTCCGCCTGTAGCTGTGACAACTCCAGGTTGTTCGACGGGTCACCCCGGCTATCGGTGTGGCCTTCGACGACAAGCAGCGTAGACGGGTTCGCCATCAGCATCTCGACAGCCAAATCTAGGAGACTCGTGATCTCCTCGGAAAGACTGGTCCCGTTCGATTCGAAGATGACGCTCCCATGCAGGAGATCGGTCAGCTCGGACGCGATAGCCACCGGATTTACTTCGACGTCCGTGACGATTGCCAGCTCTCCGCCGATCACGTCCTCGATGAGTACATCAAGCGCGGTTACCACGTCCTGATCCGGGCCGAGACCCGTCAGGGTCACCGTCTCGCCTGCAATGTCGATCGTCCACGAATCGAGCCGGCTGGCTATGTCGAGAAGGCCCTCCACCGTTTCGAGCCACATCGGACCCGCGACCTCGGCGGTCATCGTTGCGTCCACGATCGTGGCGTTCGGGTGGAGGCGCTCGGCCGCGCCGACGATGCGATCAACCGTCTCCTGGTTGGGCAGCACTCCCGAGAGAATCACGGTGTCCGGTCCACGCTCTGCCCGGAATGTCGGAGGCGGCAACACCGCAATCGTCAGGTCTGCCTCGATGGGAAGCTGGCCGGCGAAGATCACTTCGACCTCTTCGATGACCTGATCACGGACAGACTCCGAGATGACCTCACCGCTGAGGGAGAGCACAGATCCGTCTGCCCGGAAACCGCCCGATCGGAGATCGCCCATGCCCGCCAGGAGCCCGGGGATTCGGTTCAGCCACGGCTGCATTTCGACGTCTTCGGCTATCAACAGGGCGTCGACTACCCGGTCGCTACCGAACTGGACTTCCGCGGCGCCGACGATCTCAGCGGCAATGGTCTCGTCGGGAAGCAACCCGGCTACCGAGACGGCGTCGCCAATCACTCGGATCTCGACCGTGGGTACCCGCAGCGGCAACGGTTCGGGTTCAATGACGCGTACCTCGTTGTTGACCTTCCGCACGCCAGGGATGGCGTCGATCGCCGCGGTGATCTCGGCCGGTACATCCGCAGACTCCACCGCCCCGATCAGACGGGCATCGCGGCCGGAGAAATCGACTGCAACACTGTGGTTGGTTGCCTCGACGGCCGCTCTTGCCTGGTCGCGGAGTTGGGTTTCGGCGTTGTCGATACCCCAGACCACAGCGGTGAGAACCACGACGACCCAAACCGCAAGCAGCCAGAGGATCGACGGGGGGACAGCCGTGCGTTCGGCTCTCCGGTCGTATGCCACACCCACTCCTACCTATGGGAACAGCAGGGTTTCCGGGCACCTGCCAGCACACCAAAATAACTTGCTCCGGGGCCTACCGCCACTCTGAGTAACCAGTTAGTGACAAAGGTGGAATATGACAATATTGGACTCAAGTTATACCTTTCGTGTATACTCAACCTATCCCTAGAACAACCTTGAGCCCTGCTTGGGGCGTCATTCGAACAGGAGAACGGCAATGGCAAGAGCGGTAGGCATCGACCTCGGGACTACCAACTCGGTGGTAGCGGTACTCGACGGCAGCGACCCCCAAGTGGTCGCAAACGCGGAAGGGCAGCGCACCACACCCTCGGTGGTTGCGTTCGCCAAGAACGGCGAGGTCCTAGTTGGAGAGCAGGCAAAGCGCCAGGCGATCACCAACCCCGACCGTACCGTGCGCTCCGTCAAGCGACACATGGGTACCGACTGGTCGGTCGACATCGACGGCAAGACGTACACGGCACAGGAGATTTCGGCGCGCATCCTGATGAAGCTGAAGCGGGACGCAGAGCAGTATCTCGGAGAGACCATCACCGATGCTGTCATCACGGTTCCGGCCTACTTCGGGGATGCGCAGCGGCAAGCCACCAAAGAAGCGGGTCAAATCGCCGGACTGGAAGTCCTCCGCATCGTCAACGAACCGACCGCCGCTTCCCTCGCCTACGGGATGGACAAGAGCGACGACCACCTCATCTTGGTCTACGACCTCGGTGGCGGAACGTTCGATGTCTCGGTCCTCGAGATCGGCGAAGGCGTGTTCGAGGTCAAGTCGACCAGTGGCGATACCGGGCTCGGTGGCGACGACTGGGACGAACGGGTCATGGACTGGCTCGTCACTGAGTTCAAGAACGAGCACGGTGTCGACCTATCCGCCGACCCAATGGCCCTCACCCGTCTCAAGGAGGCGGCCGAAAAGGCGAAGATCGAACTGTCGTCGGTGTCGGAAACCGAAGTCAATCTCCCCTTCATAACGGCGACCGATGCCGGCCCGATACACATGCTCAAGACACTGACTCGCTCGGAGTTCCGCAAGCTCACCGACGACCTGGTGGAGCGCACCCGGGCCCCATTCAAAGCTGCGATCAAAGACGCCGGCATATCTGTTGATGAGATCGACCACGTCATCCTGGTCGGCGGATCGACCCGCATGCCCGCCGTCCAGGAGCTGGTGAAGGAACTTGCCGGCAAGGATCCGCATCAGGGCGTGAATCCCGACGAGGTGGTTGCTTTGGGTGCTGCGGTACAGGCGGGTGTGCTCAAGGGGGATGTCGGTGGCATCCTTCTGCTCGACGTAACACCATTGACACTCGGCGTCGAAACCGAGGGCGGGGTGTTCACGAAGATGATCGAGCGCAACACCACCATCCCAACACGGCGCAGCGAGATCTTCACCACTGCAGCGGACAATCAGCCCGAAGTCGAGATTCATGTTCTCCAGGGAGAACGGGCTATGGCGGCCGACAACAACTCGCTGGGCCGCTTCAAGCTCCCGGGAATCGCGCCCGCACCGCGCGGCGTCCCCCAGATCGAGGTCACATTCGACATCGATGCGAACGGCATCGTTTCGGTCTCGGCCAAGGATCTCGGCACCGGCAAGAGCCAGCAGGTAACCATCACCGGCGGCACCGCTCTCGCCCAGGACGAGATCGATCGCATGGTCAACGATGCCGAAGCACACGCCAACGAGGATGCTGAGCGCCGCGAGCTCGCGGAGGCCCGGAACCAGGCGGACCACACGGCATATCAGACCGAGAAGCTGCTCGAGGAGCATGGTGACAAACTCACCGATGAGGAGAAGGCACCCATCACGGACAAGATCGCCGAACTCCGCAAGCTCCTCGAGGACGAGGCCGCTGCCGCCGACCTGAATCGGGTCCGCGAAGAGACCATGAAGGCATCACAGATCCTCGGGCAGAAGATCTACGAAGCTTCCGCCGCGGAAGCCGCAGCCACCGGCGATGTGGATGAGCCGGCCGGCGACGACGTGGTCGAGGCCGAGATTGTTGACGAAGGCGAAGAGGCATAGTGAACGAGCAGACCAACCCGAACGACGGAGCGGCGGGTGGACAGATACCCGACGATCTATCTGTTCCGGAACTGACTGCCACCCATGAGGATGCGGGCGAGTTGCTGACCCCGACACCCGAGGCCCGGGTCGAGGAGCCAAGCCCTCCCTCCATCGAGCTGCCGGACGATCCCAGCGAGGCGGTCCCGGTGCTGCTGTCTGCTCTCGGAGAGGTGCAGGTAGAGGCCGCCGGGTACTTGGACACCCTGCAACGCGTCGCCGCAGAGTTCGACAACTTCCGCAAGAGGTCGACAAGGGAACGCGAGGAAATAGTCGACAGAGCGTCGCAACGTGTCATCGAGAGACTGCTACCGACGCTCGACAGCTTCGACGCAGCCTTGTCGTACCAGGCGCAAACCGAAACGGAAGAGAAGATCATCGCCGGGATGCAGGACACACACCGCCTCTTCTTAGAGGCGCTCGCAGTCGACGGCTTCGAGCCGATCGCAGCCGACGGGGTGCCCTTTGATCCGGCGATCCATGAAGCCGTCGCCGGTCCGGGCGGCATCGGTGACGGCGAACTGATGGTCAGAGAAATGCGTCGCGGCTATACGCTGCGGGGCCGAGTCGTCAGAGCGGCGTTGGTCGCAGTGGAGCATGCTTGAAGACGATGCGTAAAGAGTGGCTCGAAACGGATTACTACGCCATCCTCGGCGTAGATTCCAACGCGTCCTCTAAAGACATCAAGCAGGCCTACCGGAAGCTAGCCCAGAAGTATCACCCCGACACCAACAAGGGCGATCCCGTCGCCGAGAACCGGTTCAAAGAGGTCAACGAGGCGTACGAAGTCATCGGCGACCCGGAAACCCGCAAGGAGTACGACCACGCCAGACAGATGGGCTACTTCGTCGGTGGGCCCGGTGGCGCGCAGCAGTACGTGCGGGTAGAAGACCTCATGGGTGGCGGCCGGGGGTCGCCGTTCGACCTGCTCGGCGGTCTTGGCGACCTCTTTGGGCGCCAGGGAGTCGTGCGAGCGCGAGACGGCGACGACCTCAGTGCCGAAATGCATCTGAGTTTCCACGACGCCATCTCCGGGACGACTCGACAGATCACCGTCTCCGGTCAGACGGTAAAGGTCAAGATTCCCAAGGGCGTAGCCGACGGCGCTCGCATCCGGGTTCGCGGCAAGGGTGGACCCGGCCGCAACGGTGGCGCCGCCGGCGACCTTTATGTAACGGTCCACGTTGCAGAGCACCCGGTGTTCGGCCGGCGCGGCAAGCACCTCACGCTGAGTGTGCCGATCACGTTCGTAGAAGCGGCGCTCGGAGCCGAGATCGATGTACCGACGCTCGACGGCAAGGTCCGTCTCAAGATCCCCGCCGGGACCCAGAGTGGCAAGACCCTGCGGGTTCGCGGCCACGGCGTGGAGGATGCCAAAGGGACTCGCGGCGACTTGCTGGTGACCGTAACCGTCAGCGTGCCGGAGAAGCTGACCGAGGAGGGCAAAGAACTGCTGCAGCGCTTCCGGCTCCAGAACCCAGACGCCAACCCACGATCGCACCTGGGGGTGTGACCATGACAAAGAGAAGCAATGCCGTGTACATCATCTCGGTCGCAGCCGAGTTGGCAGGTGTGCACCCCCAGACGCTCCGTATCTATGAGCGAAAAGGTCTCATCGAGCCGTTCCGAACTCCCGGCGGGACGAGACGGTATTCCGACGAAGACCTGGAGCGGCTCGGACTGATTCAGGAACTGACCGCCGAGGGGGTCAACCTCGAAGGGGTGCGCCAGATACTCGATCTGCAATCTGAGAACAACCGGCTGCGCGCTCAGGTAGATCGGCTCCGCAGGCTCCTGGGCGAAGCCCAGTCGCGCACCGGAGCCGATGGCCCGCGCGGCGCAACGGTCTTCGAGGTGAACCTGGGACGCCGCCGCAACCTCCCGGACATCCGGCGCGAGGACCCGTACGGCGAGGTGTAGCCGTACGGCGAGGCATAGCCATCAAGCCAAGGCGCGGCCGGTCGATCTAGGCAATGAAGGTTTCGCCGTCGTTCTGCTGGATGACGAAGGCTGCCACCAATGTCGGGCGGTTGTCCCAGCTCTCCAATGCAGCGCGGATCTGAGCATTCGCCGCCGCACAGCGCACCCCCCAATCCAGACCACCGGGGGACGTAATGGCCACCGCCAGCTCCGGTCGTGGAATGAGCACCGCTCCCTCGAGATCAAAACCGTCCATCGTGACCACTGCAAGACCAAGCTCGTCACAGCGAGCCACCAGGGCGAGCGCGGTCTCCTTGTCAAAGAAGCCTTCGCCGTCATCGGCGCGATACACGACCTTGTCATCGAACTCATCGGTTAACACTCGGGTAAAGGGATTCTCCTCGTCCCACGCCCCTTCCGGCGCAGCCGCGTTGAGGGCACTCAAGAAGGCATCACCTTCGGCCTCGAGCATGTCCGCCGGCATGACTATCTGTACCGCAAGCTCGAGTACCCGAAACAGGTCTTCTATCGCGATGTCGTGTACGTCGCCGGCGTTGTCGGGATAGATCTGGACGATGGCTTCTTCCCCGTCCCAGAAGACCATCCCCACAAAGTCATCTTCCCGCCACAGCTCGACGATCGGCTCATCAAAGTCGGGGCGTTCGGTTTCTACGATTCGTAGCGGAAGCATGTGCTGACGTTAACCGATGGTCGGACCAGGTGACTGGCCCACGAGTGGGTAGGCGAGATCTCGCTTCGGTAGGTGGAAGGTAGGGTTGAGCGGATGACACTCGACATACTGCTCCTGCTTGCCCTCCCCGCGTCGGGCAAGTCGGAGTTGCGCCGCTACATTGCCTCTCTCGACCCGGTCGCGGCGCGTGACGATCTGAACTTCGGCCCGACGACGCAGCTGGACGACTATCCGTACGTCCACATGATGCGCCGCATCGCAGCAGAAGTAGCAGCAGCCGGCGAGCCACCCGTCTTCTTCTCCTCGCCCGACGAACCGTTCCTCGATTCCGGTGACTGGGGGACGCTCACTCAGCTGCTCAACCTCGACTTCGCAGACCTGAGAGACCCCCCAGAAGCGCCCACAGTCGGCGGCGCTTCTTCCTGGCTACTAGATCGCATCGACCAAGCCCGGGAGGAAGCCGGGCTGGAGCCGCTGCTGGGACGGCTCGGAGCCATGACGCAAAAGAGACTCCACAGCTCGTTGGAGGCCGAAGCGAGGGAGCTGTTCGACAAGAAGCGGGACGCCATACCAGCCGATCTCGAGGAGATGACGGTGGTCATCGAGTTCGCTCGCGGCGGACCGGAAGGATCGAGGATGCCGCTGGAGGCACCCTACGGATACCGCTACTCGCTGGCGCAGCTAGACGACGACATCCTGGAAAGGGCCTCGATCCTCTACGTGTGGGTCGAACCCGAAGAGAGCCGGCGCAAGAACGTCGAGCGAGCCACTCCCGGCGCGGAAGGCGACGCCTCGATCCTCCACCACGGGGTCCCGGAGGCGGTGATGCGCCGCGAATACGGTACCGACGACCTGATGTGGTTGCTGGCGGAAGGTGGCGGAAGCGTCGTCTATGTCGAGAAGAACGAGAGGCACTTTGCCCTGCCGACCGGTGTGTTCGACAACCGAGAAGACCTGACGTCGTTCTTGCGGGCCCCTGAGGAGGAGTGGTCCCCGTTCAAGTTGCGTCAGCTCCATCGTGAGCTAGTCAACGCTACCGCCGGACTTCGCACCTAGGAAACGGCGACACCCTTCCAGAAGGCCACCCGATCTTTGATGTCGGCAGCTGCCGGCTTGGGGTCTGCGTAGTACCAGGCGGCTCCCGAATTGACGTCACCGTCGACAACGATGTCGTAGTAGCTGGCCATCCCCTTCCAGGGGCAACGGGTGCGCCGGCTGCTCGCTACAAAGTGCTCGACAACGATGCTGTCAGGTGGGAAGTAGTGATTGCCTTCGACAACGACCGTGTCATCGCTCTCGGCTAGAACCGCTCCCCTCCAAGTTGCTATCGGCACCAAACCTCCGTCCTGGCTTCGTCGTAGAACACCTGATCGCGGCAGTTTCATTCCCGCACAAGCAGAGAGGGACCACATTGGGTCCCTCTCCAGAGTGCACTGCCGAGTCCTACTTGCGCAACAGGTCCCGAATGTCGGTGAGCAGTTTGACATCTTCGGACGGCTCCGCTGGAGCCTCCTCCTCCTCCTCAGCCTGCTTCTTGTCTTGATAGGCCTTGTAGGGCTTGACGATGAAGAAGAAGACACCGAGCGCCACCGCCAGGAACTTCACGGCTGCCGTTATGAACGATCCGTAGAGAATCACTGAGTCGTTGATCGTCCAGGTCAGATTGTCGAAAGTGGGTTCTCCAAAGATGATCCCCACGATCGGCATGACCACGAACTCCACGAGGGCCGCCACCACCGCGCCAAACGCCGCCGCCATGACAAAGGCGACTGCCAGAGCGACGATGTCCCCGCTGAATGCAAAGTCCTTGAACTCCTGATAGAGCTTCTTCACTACCCACTCCTTGTTGGTCGACGGGCCAAATGTACTCCGCAGTAGGACACGCCAACCAGCAGGAAGGTTCCGACAGTTCTGCCTCGCTGGCTCGCTAGAGAATCCAGGGGAGAAACCGGTGCCTGACGCGCTCGCTGTAACCGGCGTATTCAGGGAACCGCGCAACCAACAGCGCTTCTTCATGATTGGTCTTGGCGTAGAAGAAAGGGATCAGCAGCAGCGACAAGACGCCTGCCGCAACGTTGCCGCCCCGCAGCGAGAGCCCCAGGAAACCGAGGATGACTCCGCCGTAGATGGGGTGACGGACCAGGGCAAAGGGACCGCGGTCCATGAGCACCGCACCGTCGACCGGTGCGGGAAGTGGTGTGATCTTCGCCCTGATCGTCCAGGCACCCGTACCGGCCAGCAACACCGCCGCCACAATCAATGCCCAACCCGCCAAGCGGAGTGCCGCACCCGGCGTCCGGTTACCGGTAAGGGCCACCACTATCAGCGCAAAGAGCAAGAATTGGGCGATCACCCACCAGCCACCCCGGGAAGAGAACCCGTGAAACTTGATAGTCATACACTTAGATTTCTTGTGTGAGTGTGCTAGGATTCGAAGCGAACGACACCAACCTAGCGGGGTTCATTCTTCCATGGACATCAACGCCCTAACCCAGAAGAGCCAGCAGGCCGTACTCGGCGCTCGGGAGAGCGCCGCCCGACGCAACCACCAAGCGGTGCATCCGCTGCATTTGCTCGATGCGATGCTCGGCCAGACCGACACAATCCTCTACCCCCTGCTCGGGCACCTCAACGTCAACCCGGCTGCACTGCGCAACCCAGTCGAGACCGACCTGAATCGAATCCCCCAGGTCTACGGGGATGCCGGTGAGCTCGCTTTCGACCCCGCCACCCTGACCATTCTCAACACTGCAGATTCGATCAAGACCGGCATGGAGGACCAGTACGTCTCCATCGAGCACCTCTTGCTGGCACTGGCTACCGCGGACGGTGAGGTCGGGAGCATATTGCGAGATGCGGGGCTGACCCGCGACGCCATCATGGCCGCGCTCGAAGCGGTGCGGGGCGCCCAGCGGGTCACCAGCCAGAATCCGGAAGACACCCTCGCTCCTCTCGAGAAGTTCGGTCGCGACCTGGTGAAGCTCGCGGCCGACGGCAAGCTCGACCCGGTCATCGGCCGCGACGAAGAGATTCGACGTGTCATACAGGTGCTGAGCCGGCGCACCAAGAACAACCCGGTTCTGATCGGCGAACCGGGGGTCGGCAAGACCGCGATTGCCGAGGGATTAGCGCAACGGATCGTCGACGGCGACGTACCCGAGGGCTTGAAGGACAAGCGCATCGTCGCGCTCGACCTCGGAGCCATGGTCGCCGGTGCCAAATATCGCGGCGAGTTCGAAGAGCGCCTCAAGGCGACACTCGACGAGATCAAGGCAGCTGAAGGTGGCGTGGTCACGTTCATCGACGAGATGCACACCATCGTCGGCGCCGGAGCCGCCGAGGGGGCCATGGACGCATCAAACATGCTCAAACCCATGCTGGCCCGAGGTGAGCTCCACATGATCGGGGCAACAACCCTCGACGAGTATCGCAAGCACATCGAGAAGGACGCGGCTCTGGAACGACGCTTTGCTCCAGTCATCGTCGACCCGCCGAGCGCAGAGGATACGATCGGCATTCTGCGGGGTTTGAAGGAACGCTACGAGGTGCATCACGGCGTACGGATCACCGACTCTGCCCTGGTCGCTGCGGCGGTTCTGTCCGATCGCTACATAACTGCTCGCCACCTTCCGGACAAGGCTATCGACCTGATCGACGAAGCGGGGTCCAGACTCCGCATCGAAATCGACTCAATGCCGGAAGAGATAGATGAGCTGGAGCGGCGGAGACGCCAGCTGGAAGTCGAGCGCAACGCTCTCGCCAGGGAAGAGGATGAGGCGTCGGCAACGAGGTTGCGTGGCATCGAGGAGGAGCTGGCGGGCCTGGGCGAGGAGCTCGACCGGCTGACCGCCCACTGGCAGCTCGAGAAGGATGCCATCGACGCGATCCAGACCATCAAGCAAGACATCGAAGAGGCTCGCGCCCAAGCGGAGCGCACCGAGCGCGGCGGCGACCTGCAAGCCGCGGCTGAGCTGCGCTACGGAAAGCTGCCCGAGCTCGAGCGATCGCTCGAAAGCCGCCAGGATGAACTCGCCAAGCTGCAGGCTGATCTGAAGATGCTGAAGGAGGAGGTCGACGAGGAGGACGTTGCCCAGGTAGTCAGCCGTTGGACCGGAATCCCGGTGAGCCGACTCATGGAGGGCGAGGTCGAGAAGCTCATCCGGCTCGAAGACCACCTCCACGAGCGGGTTGTCGGCCAAGACGAGGCGGTATCGGTTGTTTCCAACGCGATCCGCCGGGGGCGGGCCGGCCTATCGGATCCCCACCGCCCGATCGGATCATTCATCTTCCTCGGTCCGACCGGCGTTGGTAAGACCGAGTTGGCACGTGCGCTGGCCGAATTCCTCTTCGACGATGAACGGGCCATGGTTCGCATCGACATGTCGGAGTACATGGAGAGGCATTCCGTGAGCCGGTTGATCGGTGCACCTCCCGGCTACGTGGGCTACGACGAGGGCGGCCAGTTGACCGAGGCCGTGCGCCGTCGCCCCTATGCGGTCATCCTGCTCGACGAGGTGGAGAAAGCGCACCCGGATGTCTTCAACACGCTGCTGCAGTTGATGGACGATGGACGGCTCACCGACGGCCAGGGTCACACTGTCGACTTCACCAACGCAGTGCTGATCATGACATCGAACCTGGGCTCGGAGTTCATCGACCCGGATCTGCCCCATGAGACTGTGGAAGAACGAGTGATGAACGTGGTTCGCGGTCACTTCCGGCCCGAGTTCCTCAACCGGGTTGACGACATCGTCGTGTTCTCCCGACTCTCCAAGGACGACTTGCGTCGAATCGTCGACATCCAGTTCGCCACCTTGGGCCAGCGCCTCGCCGCCCGCCGTATCGAGCTGCAACTGACCGACGAAGCTGCCACCTGGCTGTCGGAACATGGCTACGACCCCAGCTTTGGGGCTCGCCCGCTGAAGCGGCTGATGCAGAAGGAAATCGCCGACAGGCTGGCCCTGCAACTACTCGAGGGGCGCTTCTCCGACGGAGACAGGGTCGAGGTCGTGGTTGCGGGCGAAGCATTGGCCTTCATCCCGGGCTGATCCGCACCCGACCGGGAGGACGTCCTCGGGTAGCTACCCCACTAGTGTGCGGGGATGCCCGATGCCGCTTCGCTGACCGTCTTCGTCCTCGCCGCGCTGGCACTGCTCCTAGTGCCGGGCCCGGCGGTGCTCTACATCATCGCTCGCAGCGTTGACCAAGGGCGCAACGCCGGCCTGGTCTCGGTGGTCGGGGTCGGGCTGGGGTCGATGGTTCACGTTGGCGCAGCCGCCCTCGGGCTATCGGCGCTACTGGTGCAGTCCGCAGTGGCGTTCCGCACCGTGAAGTACCTCGGTGCCGCCTATCTCATCTATCTGGGGATTCGCCGGCTCATCGGTAGGGGTGACGACATCGTGCGGGCCGACGGGTCAAGCCGCAGCCTGCGCCGCATCTTCATTCAGGGAGTGTGGGTGAACATCCTCAACCCCAAGACGGCACTGTTCTTCTTCGCCTTCCTCCCTCAGTTCGTTAACGTCGATGCCGGCTCGGTGGGGCTGCAGATTCTCTTCCTCGGAACGCTGCTGGTAACGATGGGCATCGTCACCGACGGGGCCTATGCAATCGCTGCCGGCAGCCTGGGCGACTGGCTGAAGAAGCGGCCCCGGGTAGTCACGGCGCAGCGCTGGTTCGCCGGCGGAGTGTTCATCTCTCTCGGTCTTGCCACTGCACTGAGCGGCGGGAAGGACTAGCGCTCGGCCGTGTGACGCGAACGATGTCCAGGGATCGGGGCACTAGAGCGAGCTCTCCTCGACGAACGTGACCTCGGTATAGCCGACCCCCATCAACAAGCCCTCGATGGTGGTCCGGGCATTGGCCTGGGCCTTCTCCAGGATCCCGTGCTCGAGGGCAGACTTCACCAGGATCTCCTCGGCGATCTGGCGGGCCTCAGTCTCGAGTTGGCTATCGCCCTTGGTGAACAGCCCGGTGTCGCGGTCGTAGACCTGGGTGGCTTCGCTGTCGACCTCGACAAAAATGATCTCCGCCGGCGGGAGCTGGACGGTCACCGAACCGGTGTTCTCATCAACCTCGAAGTTCGAGGTCGTAACTCGCTCCATGTCGACGCCGCCGCCGATCCGGGCAACTGCAAACAGGAAGATTCGATCCCCTCGAGCCCAGTTGAGCCAACCGAAGTCATTCCCCTTTTCGACGGTGGTGTACTCCACCATCTCGACGGTGGTCAGCTTGGCGACGTCGCGCACGCTCTCCACAACCGTCGGTCCGACCTGGGTATACGGCTCGCCACCCAGACCTTTGAAAGGGCCCCAGTTGGCCAGATTGGCCACAATGAAGAAGACCCCGGCGATCAGAACGGCGATGACGAGGATCGAGCTTGCTCGGCGTGGTGAGTCGGCCATGGCCCTTTCCTGGTGATGGTCGTTGTCCGGCATCTATTGGACCCTCAATCTGCCACAAAGGTTCCGAGTTACGTCTTGCATTACCCGGCATTCCATGGTAGTGTGCTACACAAGGTACCCTGGAACGCAGGGTAACCGGTACAGCAAGATAGTGAACGGACTCGGAGGAAGCGCGTGGGGCACAGCTCCCAGCTACTCAAAGGTGTTCTCGATATGTGCCTGCTGGCATTGATAGATCAAGAACCAAGCTATGGCTACGAGATGGTCGACAAGCTGCAAAGCAACGGTCTCGAGCTCGTCAGCGAGGGAAGCATCTACCCGCTACTCAGCCGGCTACAGAAGCAGGGATATATCGAGGGCTACTTCGTAGAGTCGACCGGCGGTCCCCCTCGCAAGTACTACAGGATCGCCGAGAAAGGCAGAGAGCAGCTAGCTGACTGGCAAGCCGAATGGAGAAAACTGTCGGTCGGCGTGGAAGAGGTGTTGAATGGAGACTCAAGTGAGTGAACGCCTGACCATCAAAGAGATAATTGCGGACTGCGAGCGCTACTGGCTCGATACCAAGGTGCCGCGATCGCGGGTACGAGAGATGGCGGCAGAACTCCAATCACACCTCCTCGAAGCCACTGCCGAGGGTAAGACGCCCGAAACCGTTGTCGGCGACGACCTCGCCGAGTTCGCCGAGGCATGGGCCAGCGAGTACCGCGGCCCGGCATCGCTCGACGCTTGGCACAACACCGGCAACCGTGACGAATGGCGACGCGACATTCGCTCCGCCTACGGCTGGATGGTTATTGCGCTGGTCTTCATAGCGCTTCTAGCAATCTTTGGACCAAAGGAGGAAAACGTGGACGATGTTGAAGTCTGGCGATGGATATGGGTTATCGGAGCAGCTTCGTTGGGCGTCGGTGAGATGCTCACGGCCGGCTTCTTCCTGCTGCCGTTCGCAATCGGCGCAGTGGCCGCCGCCATACTGGCATTCGCCAACGTTTCCGTCCCGATCCAGATCGGAGCATTCATTGGTGCCTCGATAATCTCGCTGTGGGGCATCAAGCGGTTCGCCTGGCGCTCCCAGGAGCCGGTGCATTCGATCGGAGCCAAGCGCTATGTCGATGCCCGGGCAACCGTCATCGAGAAGATCGATCGTGTGTCCGGCACCGGTCGGGTGCGTATGGAAACCGAGCAATGGCGGGCTACCACCAACCTCGACGAGGCGATCGAGATCGGCGTCGAAGTGCGAGTCGTCGACGTGACCGGGGCCAGACTGGTTGTTGAGCCGATGGAATAGCTCGCCGATAACAGCCGCACACCGAGTTTTTGAGAAAAGTCAGGACAGAAAGGACGAGTGAGAAATGGAACTCGCTGCAGTAGGGATTGTTGCCTTCTTTGCACTTGTCGTGGTCTATGTCGCGCTGGCGGTCAAGATCGTCAAGCAGCACGAACAGGGCCTCGTTGAGCGCTTCGGGCGGTACAAGGACACCCGGGATCCGGGCCTGCAATTCATCGTGCCGTTCATCGACAGGCTGCGCCGGGTCGACATGCGAGAGATCGTCGTCGACGTCCCCCCGCAAGAGGTCATTACCAAGGACAACGTGGTCGTGACCGTCGATGCCGTCGTCTATTACCAGGCGACTGACCCGCAGAAGTTGGTCTACAACGTGCAGAACTTTGTTTTGGCCGCGACCAAGCTGGCTCAGACGAACCTGCGTAACGTCGTAGGTGACCTCGATCTGGACGATGCCCTCACCTCACGTGAGCGGATCAACGCCCAGCTTCGCGAGATCCTCGACGAAGCCACCGATGTCTGGGGTACCAAGGTCGTACGTGTCGAAATCCAGCGGATCGACCCGCCGGCGGACGTGACCCAGGCCATGCACCGGCAGATGAAGGCCGAGCGTGATCGGCGTGCCATCGTTACCGAGGCCGAGGGTGACAAGAGGTCGAAGATCCTCCAGGCGGAGGGCGTCAAGCAGGCCAGGATCCTCGAAGCCGAGGGTCAGGCTGAGGCGATCAAGCAGGTTGCCGAGGCGGAGAAGTTCCAGAAGCTCACCGTGGCCGAGGGTGAAGGCCAAGCCATCGAACGAGTCTTCGGTGCCATCCACACCGGTGATCCGACAGACGACCTCATCGCCATTCGTTACCTCGATGCGCTTCAAGGAATCGCAAACGGCACCGCCACGAAGATCTTCCTCCCGATGGAGATGAGTGGAATCCTGGGTTCGGTAGGAGCAATCGGCGAACTCTTCAAGGGCGACGACGACGGCGAGGTGCGTCGTTCCGCCGATCGGACACCTGGGCAGTTCTAGTAAGGAGCAATGGCTCGACCACTAGGGGCGGCGCACCAGCGTCGCCCCTCTCTAGTTCTCGGCCTTCTCCATCGTCTCCGAGTCCTCGCCCGATTCCTCAACCGGTGCAGCTGTGGGTCGGCCTCGCGGAGCCCCGCGACGCTGTGCGATGTACAGCAAGATTGCCCCGCCGAGAATCGCCCCGAGCGACACGTATGCGTTGCGCGAGAGGCCCAGGAGCCGGAAGGTGGTATCGGTGCGCAGCAGCTCGGTCAGGAAGCGGATCGTCCCGTAGACGATCATGTAGATGGGGAAGCTGGCCCCCTTGGCGAGCTTGCCGCGTCGCTCCAGGAAGAGGATCACCGGAACTGTCACGAACACATTCCACAGCGCCTCGTACAGGAACGTCGGGTGGAAGGTCTCGAAGTCCATGTACTCAGCAGGTCGGTGCACGGGATCGATTTCGACCGCCCACGGCAGAGTGCTCGGTGTCCCAAACAGCTCCTGATTGAAGTAGTTGCCGAAACGCCCGATCGCTTGCGCCAGGGGCAGACCAACGGCCACGGCATCGGTGAACTTGAGGAAGTCACCATTCAGCTTGCGCATCATGTACAGGGCCGCAATGGCACCGGCCGTCAGCCCGCCGTAGAGCGCCAGACCGCCCTCCCAGATGAAGAGAACGGCGTACCACCGACCCTGATAGCGGGCGGTGTGAGTGGATACATAGGCGAGTCGGGCTCCGGCAAACCCGATGATCACAGTCCACAGAATCACCCGATCGAGGATGGCGCCATCGCCTCCGAATTTCTCGTACCGCTTCTGTGTGACGATGGCGGCGACCAGGACGCCGATCCCAATCATGATCCCGTAGAAGTGGATCGTCAGCGGGCCGATGTCAAAAGTATTGGCAGGGGGCGAGGGTATGGAGGCGAAGATCACGGAGCCACAGCCTACAGAGCGTGACTAGCTACGGGAGCGCGTTGACTCGGTTCCGTCAGTCCGCGTTAGCGAGATGGAGGCCTGGCGGGCTCGATTGGGGAGACCCATCCCGGCTCTCTGATTCCTGAACAAGGCGCCATCCCAGCAGCAACGTCAGCAGCAACATCGGAAAGCCTGGAGAGAAACCGAGCTGCAGGATGAACGCCTGGGATGCACCCAGTACCCAGATTATGGCGATCCAAGGTGTCCACCGAGGGCGTCGCCTGCGGTGAACGGCCACGGCCGCAGTCAGTACAACCATCGCCCCGTCGTGGGACATTGCATGGAGCGACAGGAGGAGAATGCCCGGCATCGTGATCGCAAGCAGCGCAGCCAGGTCCGCCGCCGGATCGCGCCACCACAGCACGGACAGGAGCAGCGCGGTCAGTCCTGCGAGCCCGTAGGCCACCGCAACGGGAAACGAGGATCCGACGCCAAAGATGTTCTCGGCAAAGCCGACAAAGGAGATGCTCGAGTGGCCGTTGATCTCAGCATCGATCCGGCCGAAGTCGGCAGCAACCTCGACCCACTCGCCCACCCAGCTCCACCCCCGCAGCGCCACACCGGAAAGGTAGAAGAGGACCGCGCCCAGCCCGGCTCCAGCAACGACTCGCCATTGACGGCGTAGCAAGAACAGCCCCACCATCGGCACCGCAAACTGCGGCTTGTAGAGCAGCGCGGCAAGCGTCAGGCCGGCGGCCAGCGAATGCCCATCGTGCATGAGTCGCCATGCACCCACGACCAGCAGCAGCGTGAGCGCCGTATTCGACCCCCCGGTGACGGCTCGAAACATCGGCCAGAACAGGAGAGCTGCCGCCATCGCCGCCGGCACTCGACCCCGCAACCACGGGAGCATCGGCCGTGCCAGCAAGATCGCTCCCAAAAGCGCCCCGGCCATCAGCAGTGCGTGCAGCAAGTACGACCAGTAGTAGTCGACTCCTGCCAACGGCTGGTACAGAAACGCAACCTGCGGGGGATAGGCGAAGAAGCGAGCAACCTCACCCTCCCCTGCCGGATGCAGTTCACGCTGTGCTTCGATCTGTCGGTCCAACGAGTACAGCGTGTCCCAATCGCCGGCGCTTGCGATCTCTCCCGCTCCGTAGAAGGCCGGATAGTCGCCACCAAATGCGTCCGTCGGCGTCTCGCTATTCCTGGCACCGAGTGCCCCAAACACAACGGCCAGAGCGAGGGCCAGCAGGATGGCGATCGGGTAGGCAACGAGCCGGAACGATCCCGATTCTGCTCGAGGCTCGCCGCTGGAGTTCTCGGCTAGCCGGTCTCGCACCGGTGTCGCCGGCTCACGGTGTGTCATACGAGCCTCGCACGAGTCGCAATCGTATCCGTACGACGTCAAGGAATGTCGACAGATACGACAACGCGGTAACTCGGCTGTCGTCCTTGTGGGCCCACGTCACCGGAACCTCCGCGATCGAGAACCCCAGGTGCCGTGCAATCGCCAGCAATTCAACATCGAAGGCCCAACGGTCGACAACTGCCCGGGAGAAGATGGCCTCGGCTGCATCGGCGGAGAACAGCTTGAACCCGCGCTGCGAGTCCCACACTCCCGGCAGCGCAATCAGACGGATCAGCCAGTTCCCGAATCGTCCAGCCGCAGGCCGCAGACCGCGCTGGGTTCGAGTGACCTTGGCGCCGGGTGCCCCGATCGACGCAAAAGCCACGCCCGACCCACCCATCTCGTCCAGTGCCTTGTCCAGCGCTGCCAGTTCCTCGATCGGCGTAGAACCGTCTGCATCCGTGAAGAGGCGGAAGTCTCCAGCAGCTGCTTTCATGCCGACACGCACTGCATGACCCTTGCCGCGATTCTGCGATGTCTCGAGCACCCTCAGGTTGGGACAGCTGCTTGCGTGCGCGACCTCCGTGGTGGCGTCTCGCGAACCGTCATCGACGACAATCACTTCGGTTTCGCCGACCCGTGCCGCGGCATACTCGGCAATCGAGTCCAGAGTCGGCCCGAGACGCTGCTCCTCGTTGTAGCAGGGAATGATGATGGAAAGCAGGGTCACCAAGAGCCCCCGAAACTGAAACGGCTTCTGCGCAACCTACAGTCGAGGCGCGTTGAACCGGTTGATCATATATTTGGGTATCGGATCGATCGCCCACGGCTTGAGGGAACCCGACAACGGCGAATTCGGGTCGAGCTGACGGTGGATAACTAGGTAACGGATCGGCCGGAGACGGTTTCAGCGAACTCCTCGTAGGCACTCCAGGCGTGGGCGGCGTAGATCGACGCCGGACCGCCGCCCATCTGAATCGCAACCGCAATTGCCTCGGCCATCTCCTCGGCCGATGCGCCCTTCCGGACCGCACTGCGGACATGCGAAGCAACGCAGCCGTCGCATCCCTCTTGGACGGCGATGGCGACCGCCATAAGCTCCTTCACCTTGGCAGACAGCGCGCCGTCTGCGTAGGCCGCCTGGTAGATCGTTCGAAAACCGTCGTAGACCTCGGCGATGTGCGTCTTGAGACCGGCAGTCCCGGCTGCGGTCTCCTTCATGATGTCCTTGTACTTGCCCACTCTGCTCTCCTGCAGCTCGAACGAACTCATATGCTGATCTGCATATGTTACGGACGATTAGCCTGGGGGCATATTCGAGCCAGCGGTCCGACCCGGGCCCGGGAGGTTGAGCGTGGATCTCAAGCAGACGGCAAGCCATCGATTTGCCTCGGCGGAAACGGAACTCCAGGAGATCTCGCATTGGATGTACCACAACCCCGAAATCGCCTTCGAGGAACACAACACCTCGGCCCGGCTAGTCGAGTTCCTACGCAACAGCGGATTCGAAGTCGAGTATCCGTCCTTCGGCCTTGACACGGCTTTTGCCGCCCGAGCCGGCAGCCAGGGGCCGGAGGTGGTGATTTGCGCCGAATACGACGCCCTTCCTGAGGTGGGCCACGCGTGCGGTCACAACATCATCGCCACCGCAGCGCTCGGGGCCGGCGTAGCCCTGGCCGATGCGGCCGATCAGCTCGGATTCAGACTTCGAGTCCAAGGCACCCCGGCGGAGGAGTCCTATGGAGGCAAAGTGGATCTGATCAACAACGCTGCGTTCGAGGGCGCGGCGCTGGCGATGATGGTCCACCCCTCGCCGTCCAATGTCGTGGATCCGGCGTTTCTATGTGTGGCCCACACCGACGTCGAGTTCTACGGCAAGGAGTCGCACGCCGCGTTTGCTCCCCAGCTCGGGGTCAACGCTCTCGATGCCGCGGTGCAGGCGTACGTAAACATCTCGACTCTGCGTCAAACCCTCTACAACACAGACAAAGTCCACGGTGTGATCAACTACGGCGGTGGTGCCGCCAACGTGATTCCCGCCCACACGTCCATGTCCTGGTACGTGCGAGCCGCTACCCCAGAGCGGCTCGATGAGCTTTTTGGAAGGGTCGTCGCCTGCTTCGAGGCTGCGGCGAAGGCGACCGGTTGCACGTACGAAGTCAAGCCTTTCGGGCATACCTACACAGACCTCATCTCTGACCCGCTGCTGGTCGAGCTGTACCTAGCAAACTCTTTGGCGCTGGGACGGCCGATGGGCCGAGGTGCAGACCGCGACCCCGGTGCGGCAGGCTCGACCGACATGGGCAACGTGAGTCACGAGGTTCCCTCGATCCATCCGATGCTCGACATCGATTGTGCACCTGCGGTCAATCACCAGAAGGAGTTCGCCGCAGCAACGATCAAACCGGCCGGTGACCGGGCGATCCGCGACGGGGCCTTGGGTATGGCCTGGACCGTGATCGACGTCGCCGCCCACAACCGCTGGGACGAACTGCGTGCGATCAAGCGTTGAGATTCGCAAGCGGCTCTTGCGGATGGGAACTGCCAACGTCTCACCCTGTCCGAGCCTCGCGATACGCAAGCACGTGAGGAGCGCGGCGCGGTGACACGCAAGACCAACGCCATGCGGCTGCTCGACCAGGCCGGGATCGCCTTCGAACCGCGCGAATACGCGCTGTCGATCGATGACTTCAGCGCGGAACGAGTAGCTGACTTGGTGGGGATGGCGCCCGACCAGGTGTTCAAGACTCTGGTGGCAATCGGTGAACGGAGCGGGCCGTGCTTTGCTGTGATCCCGGCGAATACCGAACTCAACCTCAAGGCTCTGGCTGCGGCACACGGCGACCGCAAGGTGCATTTGGCGTCACTCAGGGAGGTGCTGCCGCTCACCGGCTACGAACGGGGTGCGGTCACCGTCATTGGGGCCAAGAAGCCACTGCCGGTCTACGTGGACGAGATCATGGAGTTGTGCGACGAGATCGCTGTGTCTGCCGGAACCAAGGGTATTCAACTCGTGCTCGCACCTACCGACTACATCGAGTTCACCGGCGCAACAGTCGCGCCGATCGGGGTGTGAGCCCTAGAGAAGGAGAGCTCGCTACAGAATCTGGCTGAGGAACAACTTGGTGCGGTCGTGTTGCGGGTTCGTGAAGAAGTGCTCTGGAGTACCGTCCTCGACGATCGTTCCGTAGTCGAAGAAGAGCACCCGGTCGGCCACCTCACGGGCAAACCCCATCTCGTGGGTCACCACGATCATGGTCATCCCGGAGAGGGCCAGCTCCTTCATCACGTCCAGCACCTCTTTGATCATCTCAGGGTCGAGCGCCGATGTCGGCTCGTCGAACAGCATGACCTTGGGCCGCATCGCCAGCGCGCGAGCAATAGCGACACGCTGCTGCTGACCACCGGAGAGCTGCCCCGGATACTTCTGCGCTTGCTCGGGAATCCCGACCCTTTCCAACAGCTCGACGCCAATCTGCTCGGCATCTGCACGCGGCATCTTCCGTACCCACAGCGGCGCCAAAGTGATGTTGTCCATCACTGTGAGATGGGGAAACAGATTGAACTGCTGAAACACCATCCCCACCTCGGAGCGGATCTTCTCGATGTTCCGCAGGTCGTTGGTCAGTTCGATGCCGTCAACGATGATCGTGCCCTCTTGATGGGCTTCGAGCCGGTTGATACACCGAATCAGCGTCGACTTCCCCGAGCCAGAGGGGCCGATGACCACAACCACTTCCTGTTCCTTGACGGTGGTGGTCACACCTTTGAGGGCCTGGAAATCTCCAAACCACTTCTTCACACCGTCGCAGACGATGATGTCCTTGGCATCTGGGTTAATCATGAGGCCTCCATCGATTAGCGCTCGCCGACGCCGAGTCTCTTCTCGAGCCTCAAGCTGATACGAGAGAAAGTAAAGGTAAAGATCCAGTACACGACAGCTGTGAAGATCAGCGTCTCCTTGATCGAGCCGAGGAAGTTGAACGGCTGCGTCTGCGCCGGAATCACCTGGCGGGCGATATGGAGGATGTCGAACAAGCCGACGATCGTCACCAGCGACGTGTCCTTGAATAGAGCGATGATCTGGCCGACCAACGCCGGGATGACCGCCCGCAAAGCCTGGGGAAGCGTGATAAACACGGTCATCTGCACCGTGGTGAGACCCACTGCTTGGGCGGCTTCGTATTGTCCCTTAGATATGGCCTGGAGCCCACCCCGCACGTTTTCGGCGAGGTAGGCCGCCGAGAAGAAAGCGATCATGATGATGGCTCGGACCACACCGCCGAGTTCAACGCCTTCGGGGAGCGCCACCGGGAGCATGAGGAACGCCACCAGCAACCACGTGATCAGAGGAACACCGCGAACGAGCTCGATGTAAGCAGTCGACATGATGCGGAATATCGGCATGGTCGAGGTGCGGGCGAGCGCCAGCACAACGCCGATGGGGAACGAAGCGACGATCCCAGTGATGGCGATGATGAACGTCAGGAATAGTCCACCAATGAAGAAGTTGCCGGGAACCTCGACAGTCGATTCCGTCGTAGTCAATGTCACCAGATAGATCAAGAGGACTACCCAAGAGGCCCAACCGACGAGGAACCTGGTTCTCGAGGCACCTTCCCCACCGAAGGTGGGAGCAGCCAGCGCAAACAGCGCAAGCGACATCAGCAGGAACCTGACTACGTACTCGGTCGACACGAAGAAGCTCGCCACCGACACCACCACCAAAAGGGCGGCGATGGCGCGACCGGCCTCCCCGGCCGTCTTGGAGGCGAGGAAATTGAGCAACAGCCCGCCCCCGACAACAAAGAACAGCCCGAGCAGGATGTACCACGGCCAGACCTTGTCGTAGTTGATCGCGGGATCCCGGAGTACGACGAGCGTCAGGAACGGGTACGCCGCGATCCAGAGCCCAATGATGACCTTCTTGAGCAAATCAACCAGCCCGGGCACTCGTTCCCGCAACAGCACGCCGATCCAATATGCGACAAAGATCGCAATGATGATCAGGGTCCAGGGAACGACCGTGCTGGATGCAACGTCCTGGTATTCAATGAACTGCCCGGGAGCCGTCGGGATCAGATCGGGCGCTTCTCCCGACTCAGGCCGCACCGGGAACGGAACTTGGAGGATCCAAAGCACCACGACCACTAGACCGAGACCGAGCCCTATCAACCCGTTGACGGACACCGTTTCCTGTTTCCCGCGTTCGCCGAGCCCGTTGGCCAAGTAATAGCCGATTCCGAGGACCGCCAGTCCGCCGATGATCCAGATGGACTTGGCGGCCGTGCTGAACGGTCCGAGAATGCCGCCCCCAATCGCTGCGATCCCGACACCCATCAGGATCCGGCCAACCATGCGGGGAGCGATCCTGCCGCCGATGCGGAAGATGGCAAAGGTCAACGCCAGCAGAACAGCGACGAAGGCAACCGTCAACCAGATGCGGTGGAATTGGTCGATGGGCACTCCGGCTTCGTCTGTCAGTGTGGGATTGTCCCCGGCCGGGTATGCCTGCGCCATCATCAACCGCATGTTCTTGGTCACCGCGTCCCAGCGACGGTCGTCCGCGAACATGAATGTCATCAAACCTCTGGCCGCAAACAGTCCGATCAGACCGAAGACCACCGTCAGGATGGTGCTGAACACCGAGTAGAACAGGTTCTGTCGCATCCAGACGATTGGACCCCGCGGCGGCGGCTCCGGCGCAAGCTCCTCTACGTTCTCGGTGACGATGTGATCGGTCATCTCATCGCTCCACGAGTTTCAGCTTGCGGTTGTAGTAGTTGACGATGCCGGAGATGACGAGGCTGAGCGTCACGAAGAACGCCATCCAGACCAGCACGATCGGCAACGCCTGGCCGGTTTGGTTGATCGCGGTAAACCCGACGGCAACGATGTCGGCAAAGGCGACGGCCAGACCCAGGGATGTGTTCTTGGCGAGGTTCAGGTACTGGTTGCCCATCGGGGGAAGAATGATGCGGAAGGCCTGCGGCAGGATGATCAAGCGCAGATACTGCGAGCGACGCAGCCCGACCGCCTGGGCGGCCTCGGTCTGGCCTTTGGATACCGCCAGGATCCCGCCGCGAACGATCTCGGCAATGAACGACGCCGTATACAGGGTGACCCCAACCCATACCGCAAAGAATGGCGGGGTGATGATTATGCCTGTGGTCCCGAACTGGGTGAAGCCGGCACCGCGTACTTCGACTACGGGCTTGGAGAACTCGAGCGGACCACCCGCTTCGCCCGTGAACTTGTCGGCCAACCAGTGGAACGCGTTGGCGAATCCGTTGCGGATCAATTCGGCAACGGTGAGTACATCCCCGCCCGGGGTCTCGATCGTGGCTCCACCGAGGGCAAAAGCGATGAAGGCGATAAAGAGACCAACCAACCCGGCGAAGATGACCCGGAAGATGTCATCGTCGGTCAGTTTGCCGAAGCCGGCGGGCGTCCGGCGACTCTCGAAGAACTGCCGGATCCACCAGGCAGCACCGAGGATTCCGGCCACAGCGATAATGATCGAAACCGTTGCCGAGGGCAGCCCGCCGATGAAATCGCCGATCGCCTCCCACACCGACGAGAGGAACCCGAGGATGGGGTGCAAGAACCATCCCACGATGCCGAAAGCGACGACCGTACCGAACGCGTAGGTGAGCGAATAGGCCTCCTTACCGGTCTCCTCCATCAACCGGGTTCGCCAGCGGGCCACGTATCTGGCAACTATCAAGCCCACGAGAACGAAAATGAGCCACGGCCAGAACCCCGTTGAAGGGAATAGCCAAGCCGATGCAAAACCCTTATTGGAGGCCTTGAAGAAGTGTTCGCCGACGTCGTCCTGCGTCAGCTCGGCGAGACCGATGGCAAGCGCCGACCAGAAGAAGATCTGCACCAAGAGCGGGATATTGCGGATGATCTCGATGTAGACCGTGGCGAGTTTGTTGACGATCCAGTTGCGCGACAGCCGAGCCACCCCGATGATCGTCCCAAGGATGGTGGCGGCAATGATTCCGGATATCGCTACTCGGAGTGTGTTGACGGCGCCGACAACCAAGGCGCGAGCCCCGCTGTCGGGGTTGACGTCGATCCCTTCCCGGATATTCACCCCGAACGGGTCGGACAGCCAGTCCCAGCCGAACGAGATACCGCTGTTGGAGAAGTTCTTGGCGGCTTCGCTTCCCAGCAGCCAGAACAGGGCGAGGACGACGACCAACGCAAGTACCTGGGCCACCCATTTGATGACAGATACGTTGCGCCAGACCGGGGGGCGCGCGTGCTGTTGAGTCGATACCGCAGTATCGGCTCCGCCTCCCGCAGCCTTGTTCTCCCTCTCCACGGGCCAGACCATAGCCACCCCGATCGCCGCCGCGCCACTAAAACACTCGCAACCGGGTCGTGAACGAACGAGAGGGGCGCCGCACGGCGCCCCTCTCGGAGTTTGTTCGTACCGCTCGGGTTAGCGAGCCGGCGGTGCGTAGATCATGCCACCTTCGTTGAACTTGGCATTGAAGGTTCCTTCGCGGAACAGACCAACCGGGTTCAGGTTGCGAGCAAAGATCTCGTCGTAGTTGCCGACCTGGGTGATGACCTGATAGAAGGCATCAGCGTTCAGACCCATCTTTGTCTGCAGCTCACCTTCACCGCCGAAGAGGCGGCTCATCTCGGGCCGGGTATCGGCGGGATCCGCATTTGCGGACGTAACGCCGTACTCGTCGGCGATGATCGTCGCATAGACGGTCCAGTTGATGATGTCACCCCACTGGGAATCGTTCTGCCGGTAGACCGGACCCAACGGCTCCTTGGAGATCGGGGCCCGCGGGAAGATGACCCACTCGTCACCTGGGTCCTGCGTGGCCTTGTTACCCACGAGGCCGGAGCCGTCGGTGGTGACCAGGTCACATGTACCGGCCTGGAACTTCTCCATCGCCTCCGGGAAGGTCTCGACCGTCTCGAGAGTGATGGTGGCACCGGCGACTGCCGCACCCTCACTGATATTCTTCTCGGTCGTCGTTCCAGCATTGGTGCACAGAACGGCGCCGTCGATATCGGCGAGCGTCGAGTCTTCAGTGAAACCGAAGGAACGCTGGCCCATTACTTGCTGGCCGTCGTAGAACGTGGTCGGCGCGAAGTCCATCCCGATGTCCGTGTCACGGCTCTGGGTCCAGGTGGTGTTCCGGATGAGAACGTCGATCTCGTTGTTCTTCAGTGCCTCGAAACGTTCCGCTGCAGTCAGCGCCCGGAACTCGACAGCGTTGGCGTCACCTAGAACTGCCGCGGCGACCGCCCGGCAATAGTCCGCGTCGAAGCCGGTAACACTACCGTCCGGTTGTGTATCCGAGAATGCAACGGCAGAGCCGCTGACGCCGCAGATGAGCTCGCCGCGAGCCTGGACGGTGGCAAGTGTGCCTTCTCCGCCCTGACCGACGTCGGCACCGCCGTCACCGTCATCGCCACCGCCGCCGGCTGTGGTCTCTGGTGCTTCGTCTGTGGTTGCAGCCGTCGTGGTGGTGGCGTCGTCCGACTCCGAAGTACCACCACAAGCTGCAGCGAACAGCGCAAGTACTGCAATCAGTACTGCTAGTCGCTTGATCATGGAGTGCCCTCCCTCATAGTTTCTTTCTTGCGAAACAGCATCCTGGGGGATGCGTGCGGGGGAACTTAGCGGCACCGGCGGGTCCGCGCCACCAGAACCTGACAATCTATACCAGGCGAGCTGGTAGGAATGATGCGTGGTTCAGACGCCCTGGGCGTGGAAAAAGACTCGCCTATCGCGCGCTTGGTCCAATTCGCCGAAGAGAATCCGTTGCCACTGGCCGAGCAACACTTCGCCATCGACGACGGGCACCGTTACCGAGGGCTGGCCGACCAGCATCTGCCGAACGTGCGCGTGACCGTTGATGAACTCGTCCTCCTGGAGGTTCTCGGTGCGGACGGCGTGGTCGTCATGCTCGTAGTAGGCATCCTCCGGCACGACGGCGGCAATGCGCCGCCGAAAGTCGTTGAGAAATCCCGTCTCGGATTCGTTGATTACGACCGTGGTTGTGGTGTGTGGGCTATAAACCGTCAACTGCCCATGGCGCACTCGAGAACGTGCCACGACCTCACGGGCCAGGTCGGTGACATCCCAGAACTCGAGCGGCTGGGTCGAGGAGAAGTGCAATGCCTCCGTCCGAATCGCCGGATTCGACGACTCTGCGAGCACGGTCAGGGAACCCGCGGGACGGCGGGTCGCCTGCCTGACTGGGATCTGGTCCTTCAACGGTCGACTCCGTTTGATGCGAGCGTCAGAACGATACTCGGCGAGCGAGGTTAGTGGATACCGCCGGTATCTGGCTAGTTATGCGGGGCGACGGCGCGCAACCACCGTGGCTTCAGCTTTTTGGTATTCCGCGGGACGGCTGAGCAGCCAAGCCGCCCCGAAGAAACGCCAGCCGCGATGCAAGCACCGAAGGCGCGCCTTTAGGTCCACGAACCGACAGTTCATCGATGCCCCCCACCAGATGATCAGCGATGATCGTTCCCAGTGAGATCGGATCGACCTCAGGAAACTCACCAGCTGCAACTCCCTGTCGACACAGCCGCACCACCTCTGCACGCACCCGGTCGAACACCGACCAAGCCTCGTCACGCAGCGGCTTGGGTAGCTCCCGGGACACCCTGAACAAGAGCGTTGCCTCAACGGGATGCTCCAGCACGAACCGAAGGGACCGACCGACCATTTCGGCGACCTGGTCGAGTGCGCTGCCGGCCGGGAGGTCCTCCACTACTCGATCCACGATCGGGGGGAGGCGCTCGTCAATGAGGACGGCCAGGACGGCCTCCTTGTTGGGGAAGTACTCATAAACGGTGGTTCGTGCAATGCCAGCGCTGTCGGCCAGCAAACCGATCGACGTCCCCGACAGCCCGTATTTGATGAACGCATCGGCGCCCGCTTGGCCGCTGGGCTACCAGCATCAGGGTGGCATTACCCGGATTGGGTCAATTGTGACCCGGTACAATCTGCCCCACCGGTGACCAGTGTCTGGAGGGACCGTGCCGACGACCGTACTTATTGGCGCTCAATGGGGCGACGAAGGCAAGGGAAAGGTGACCGATCATCTGTCGGAAAGCGCCGATGTCGTGGTCCGCTACCAGGGAGGCAACAACGCCGGCCACACCATCGTCGTTGGGGACGAGCGGTTTGCTCTCACCCTGATTCCCAGCGGCGTGCTCTACCCGCAGGTCACTCCGGTCATCGGCAACGGCTGTGTGATCGACCCCAACGTCCTCGTCACAGAAATGGCCGAACTCGACTCGCGAGGCATCGACCCCACAAGGCTCCGCATCTCCGGCAACGCCCATTTGATCATGCCCTACCACCGCAAACTCGACGCTGTGCTGGAGCGTTTCCTCGGGCAACAACAGATCGGGACCACCAAACGCGGCATCGGCCCTGCCTACATGGACAAATATTCGCGTCAAGGCATCAGAGTCCAAGATCTCTTTGACCCGAAGATCTTCCGCCAGAAGCTCGACATCGCCATCAAGGACAAGAACAAGATCCTGACCAAGGTCTACAACTCACTGCCCATCGACGCGGAGCCGATCGCCGAGGAGTATCTCGACTATGCGGACAGTCTGCGCGACTACGTAACCGACACGTCGCTACTGCTCTGGAGGGCCCAGCAGGCCGGGAAGAAGGTCATCTTCGAAGGCGCCCAGGGGACATTGCTCGACATCGACCATGGGACCTACCCCTTCGTGACATCCTCCAACCCGACGGCAGGCGGCGCTCCGATCGGCAGCGGTATCGGCCCCAAGACCATCGACAAAGTCCTCGGTGTTGCCAAGGCGTATATCACCCGAGTCGGCACCGGACCCTTCCCCACCGAACTGCACGATGATGTCGGAAATCGTATGGTCGACCTGGGTGGTGAGTTCGGAACAGTGACCGGCCGCCGGCGCCGCTGCGGGTGGCTCGATCTGGTGGCGCTGCGCTACGCGGTGCGAGTCAACGGTCTCACTGAGCTTGCCATGACCAAGTTGGACATCCTCTCGCACTTCGACATGCTCAAGGTGGCGGTTGCGTACGACTCGCTTGGTGAGAGATTCGAAGAGTTCCCTCGACAGCAACGAGTGCTTTACAACTGTCACCCCGTCTATGAGGAGCTGCCCGGGTGGAGCACGGACATCTCCGATGTCCGCAACTACGGCGACCTTCCCAAGGAAGCCCGGAGCTACATAGAGTACGTGGAGGAAACGATCGGGATCCCGGTGACCATGATCGGGGTTGGACCGGCCCGGGATGCAACAGTGTTGAGGGCTACATGAGAGTCTTGCTGGTTGGGGGCGGCGGGCGAGAGCACGCGCTCGGGTGGAAGCTCGCCCAGAGCCACATCATTACCGATCTCATCGCGGTACCTGGCAACCCCGGGTTTGCCCAACTCGGTGCCTGCATACCCGGCATTGATATTCTCGATCCAAATGCGGTAGTCGATCTCGCCTTGGCGAACGCAATCGACCTCGTGGTCATCGGCCCCGAGTCGCCGCTGGCGGCAGGGGTCGTCGATGCTCTGACTGCCAGCGGCATCCGCGCCTACGGCCCAACCAAGGCCGGAGCCCAGCTCGAATCATCCAAGGCATTCGCCAAGGAGATCATGCGGCGAGCGGGGGTGCCGACCGCCAACTCGCGAACCTTCACCGACGTAGACGCGGCAATCGAATATCTGGAGACCATTCCTGGTCCGTACGTCGTCAAGGCCGATGGCCTCGCCTACGGCAAAGGTGTGTTGGTTACCGAAGACCTGATCGCCGCCCAGGGATGGGCCCGCCTCTGCATCGCCGGCGAGTTCGGGGAGGCCGGCTCCACGGTCGTCATCGAGGACTATCTGCCCGGTCCCGAGGTCTCAGTGTTCGCCATATGCGACGGGACCCGAGCACTCGCCATGGACACCGCCCGCGACTACAAACGCCATCGCGACGGAGGCAAAGGTCCCAACACCGGCGGTATGGGGGCCTACTCCCCGGCAACCACCGTGCTCGAGAACCTCGTCGATCGCACACTCGACGAGATCATCCAGCCGGTACTGGGCACGCTGGCCGAGGATGGGATTCAGTACCGCGGATTCCTCTATGCGGGGCTGGTCATCACCGACGAGGGACCCAAAGTTCTCGAGTTCAACTGCAGGTTGGGTGACCCTGAAACGCAGGTGCTGATGAGCCGGCTGGACGAGGACCTGCTCGAGATTCTGGCCTCGGGAGCTGAAGGGTTTCTGCCCGACGGTCCCCTGAACTGGCACGATCACGCCGCAGTCGATGTCGTCCTCACTGCGGCCGGGTATCCGGACAATGCGGAGACCGGCCGCGCCATAAGCGGCGTAAACGAGGTCAACGGCATTCCAAACGTTCACGTGTTCCACGCCAACACCAGGCGCACCGCCGACGGCTTGGTGACCGCAGGGGGTCGCGTCCTCAACATCGTCGCCACCGGCCGCACAGTTCCGGAAGCCCGTACTCTCGCCTACGAGGCCGCCTCCCACATCCACTTCGGCGGGATTCACTACCGCCGCGACGTCGCAGATTCATGATCCCGCGTTACTCCCTGCCGGAGATGACCCACCTATGGAGCGAGCAGCACAAGCTCGAGGTGTGGAAGGAAGTCGAGACGCTCGTCGTCGAGGCGTGGGCCAAGGAGGGGATCGCACCGGCGGATGCTGCCGCGGGGCTGCGAGCAGCCCCCGAGGTCGATCCTGTCGTGTGGAAAGAGCGCGAGAAGATCACCAACCACGATGTGGCCGCCTTCGTTGACGTCCTCGCCGAGTCGGTAGCTTCCGGTGGCGAGTGGGTGCACTACGGACTCACCTCATCCGACATGCTCGACACTGCGCAGGGCTACATCCTCAAGGAAGCCGCATCTCTCCTGCAACGCAGGCTCGATGACCTGCTAGTGGTGATCAAGCGACGGGCAGTCGAACACCGTTCCACAGTCATGATCGGTCGTACCCATGGCATCTGGGCGGAACCAACCACGTTCGGGCTCAAGGTGGCAACCTGGGCCTTCGAAATCGACCGGGACCGGAGGCGGCTGGCGGCAGCTCGCGTCGCAGTGTCGGTCGGCAAGATCTCCGGAGCAGTCGGCACCTATGCGCACACCCCTCCCTCTATCGAGTCCTACGTCTGCGACCGGCTTGAGCTCGGTATCGAACCTGCGTCCTCACAGATCACCCACCGAGATCGCCACGCGGAGTTCCTGGCAACCCTGGCCCTCATCGGGGCCTCACTCGAGCGTTTCGCCACGGAGATTCGTCATCTGCAGAGGTCTGAGGTAGGTGAGGCCAGAGAGTCGTTCGGCAAGGGGCAAAAGGGTTCGTCGGCGATGCCCCACAAACGGAACCCGATCGCATCGGAGAACGTGACCGGTCTGGCAAGGCTGCTGCGCTCCTATGCGTCGTCGGGCTTCGAGAATGTGGCGCTCTGGCACGAGCGAGATATCTCGCATTCTTCTGCTGAGCGGGTCGCCCTTCCGGATGCTTGCCTGGTGCTCGACTTCGCTCTCGTCCGGATGACCAAGCTGATCGATAACCTCGTCGTCGATGAGGAGCGCATGTTGCACAACCTCGAATCGACGCGCGGTCTCGTGTTCTCCCAGGCGGTTCTGCTTGCTCTGATCGAAGAACAGGGTATGGCCAGGGACGATGCATATCGGATCGTGCAACGAAACGCGATGCGGGCCTGGGACGAAGGTCTTCCGCTGCGTGACCTGCTTGCCGCGGACCCCGACATCAACCTGAGTACCGCGCAGCTCGATCGCTGTTTCAGCGCCGAGCACTTCCTACGCAATGGCGGAGTCGTCTTCGACCGCCTCGAGGAACTGACCGGCTAGCGGTGTGCCGGCCGGCCTCCGGCGCGCAGCGTTTCGACCGAGCGCCGGGGACCACTCGGAACTAGGCGCTACCCCCCTCGATGGCCGCCACGACGTCCACTGCTTCGGCACCGCATATCGGCTCGAGGTGAAACTCCTGTCCTTCGAGAGCTGAGGCCACATCCTCCTGCAGCGTTCCGGCAGCGATCAAGCGGTGGAGGTCGTCGCCCGGGCAGGTGGTGCTGGCGTAGTCGCGATGACCGGCGATTGCGGCAGGATCGATGGCGAACTCGACCGTGCCCCAAGCCAGCACGCGCAACAAGGCTTCGTATTGCGCTGCAGGCAGCTGTTGCCGATCGAAGTTGCCTTCGCAGCAGATGAGCAGATGTCCTGTCGGGTCGTAGTCGGTTGCGGTGTCCCCCACAGCTGAGACCGGCCTGCCCTCGTAGACGTTTCCTTCGGCGTCGATGAGGAAGTGATAGGCGATGTCCGCCCAGCCCAGGCTCTGGTGGTAGGCCTGATGCTGGCGAGCCCGGGCCGGGGCCCGTCGATTGGACTCGAGTTCGACGGCGGTGTGATGAACGGTGATTCGGCTGATGGAGTGGGTGGTGAAGTCCCCTGCGGGCCGCTGCGATCCCCACGCGTCCTTGCAGATCACCGGAATGGCCACGAGCGGCGACAACGTGGTAGTTGGGGGTGGTGGTTCGGTTGATGTGGTTGCGACCGGCACCTCCGTGGTGGCGAGCTGGGGGCTCGCTAGCGTCGTGGTTGTCGATGACGTCGAGGACGACGGCGCACCACTAGTCACAGCGGGCTCAGACCCTGTCGACCAAGCGCCACACCCGGAGATCAATCCGCCGACGGCGACACCGCCGACTATCAAGAAGCGCCTTCTGCTGATTGGATCACCGGCCACCGGGCTCCTAGGAAGACTCGATGGCACCCATCGTAGGAGCCACCAGCGATCGTGCTTGCCCAAGGAAGTCCTGGATCACACCGGCCACAGGTTCGGCTGCCCCCAATGCCGGGCTTCCCGCCGCGGGGCGATAGCGTGCCACCGCGTCTGCGATATCGCTGAGCCCGCCCACGGTGGGGGTTGCGATGACGCTGTCCAACTCGGCGGGAGCGGCGACCACATCACCAGGTTGGGGGAATGTTGGAATCCCGGGCGTTGCACTCCCCGAGTTGTGGAACAGACCGGCCCACAACTGCGGTCCGAATTCAATGGTGGCCGTAGCTCCATCGTTTCTCGCGTACTGGGGGTCACCGCCGGTTCCGACAATGAGGTTGCTGCTGATATGAACATCGTCATTGCCGCTCGATCCCCCCATGGCGTTGTTGCCGTTCTGCAGGCGGAAGACGGCGAAGTTGCTCTGCGTCACGATCGTGTTGTTGTAAACCTGGGCCCTGTTGACCCCTCTGATCTCGACAGCCGAATCGTCGAAGTCGGCGATGAGGTTGTTACGGGCTACCTGGTCGACACCCTCCCAGTTCGAGTGTGCAGGGTTCCAGAATGCGGCGCCTGTGTTGCCGCCCAGCTGGAGCGCAGCGTTGCCCCGGATTCCGCGGATGAGGTTGCCCTCTATCAGGATGTCGGATGAGCCACCCTTGAAGAAGATGCCGTGGCTGCCTTGGGCGTTGTCATGAATGTCGTTACCAATCACAACTGCACCCGAGACACCGACGCCATCGATCACTGCGTTGTTGATCGCTTCACTGACGTCGTTCCCCTCGAGACAGATGGTCCCTACACCGGCGTTTGCGTTGTTGTTGCGGTTGATCTTGATGGCCGCCCCCGGTCCCCAGGCCAGATCGTGAATGACCGAATCGCCAACATAGACATGGTGAACATCACTGGATCCCGGTGCGATGTGAAGGTTGTTCCCACCGCCGTTGCGAATGTCGACGCCGGTCAACGATACGTACGAACCGCTGATGCGGAACTCACCACCGCCGTCCAGATCGATCACCGGGTTGGTCTCGGCGGCCGCCCTGATCTGAATCCATGCGTTGGGGATACCCGATCGGGTAATCACCAGGTTGCCGTTGGGTCGATGAGTACCTGCCTGCAACACGATGTGATCACCGGGGCTGGCATCCGCAAAGGCTTCTGCAAGCGTCGGGCTTTGCCCGGGAGTGACGACGATCAGCCGGTTCGGTGCGGCGCTCGTGTCCGGCCGCACGCAGGTGTCTGCGGTAGAAGGGGGAACCAGGGGCGACAAGCCGAGGGCACGTCCCAAGAACGAGGCCATCTGGTCACGACGTACCGGGTCGGTTGGACAGAACAGCGTGTTGGCCGGAGGGTTGCAGCCCAAGGTGACGCCTGCCTGGCGCAGCCGATCGATATCGGCCTCGAAGATCGATCCGTCGTCATCGGTGAACCAGTCTCCCTTTCCCGGATCGGCGTAGTCAAACGCCCGCACCAGGAAGGCTGCCATCTGCGCCCTGGTAACCGGGCCGCCGGGACAGAAGCGATCGTTCGCCGGAGGATTGCAGCCGCGGGTAATCCCGGACGCGGCCAGGGCGTTGATATCGGCCTCGAAGGTCGACCCGTTGTCATCGGTGAAGTAGTCCGTGACGGATGAAGGAAGGTGGAGCGCTCTCGCCACAAATGCGGCCATTTGACCTCGAGTAACCGCAGTTGCCGGACAGTACCGGTCGTTGACGGGCGGGTTACATCCGCGAGTAATCCCTTCCTCCCGAATGGCTTCGATGTATCCCTCGTGCACGTTGCCGTCATCGTCGATGAATGAGCCGCCGGGGAGAAGCTGAGCCGCAGCCGCGACTACACCGAAAAGCGAGAAGAATGCGACGGCAATGAGGCGAGCCGGATGTGATTTCGAGTGAGCCATCTCGCCAGTATCGCAACCACGGGGGCCTAACCGGGCTGGCTCAATCCCGGTTGCGGACGTGTTCCGCCGTCTGGGCGAGCCGTACCTCGAGATAGCCGCGGAGCGGATCACGGACGGCTACATCGTCGAGCGCTTCCCGCATGCAACGCATCCACTCCCGTGCCTCTTCCGCACCGATCGGATAGGGAGCGTGCCGCATGCGGAGCCGGGGGTGGCCCTTGCGTTGCGTGTACAGCTGGGGCCCGCCCATCCAGCCGCTGAGGAACTCGAACAGATTGCGACGGGAGTTGGAATCGTCGGCCGGGAGCATCGCCCGCAGCACAGGTGCCTCGGCATCGATTCTGTCGTAGAACCGATCGACGAGGCGCCGCAGCACACTCTCACCACCGAGTTCGGCGTATGGATTTGGTTCATCTCCCCAAGGGTGACGACCGGCCGGTTGCGGATCGGGCAACATAGAGTCTTACCGATCGAGTTCGGCAAGGTCGGCTGCAAGCAGCTCGCGTGCCGAAGCGTCCACCACTTGCTCGACCAGCTCGGTAGCGGAGGCGAGGTGCTGCCGAGCGTCGTCGCGATTGCCGGCGAGTTCGGCGGCGCGCGCTAGGGCCTCATGACCGTAGCCAAGGTAGAACGGACCCAGATCAGCTTTGGCTGCTACCTCGAGAGCGCGCCGCCCGTACTCTTCAGCAAGATCCGGGTTGCCGAGGACGGCGGCCACTCGCGAGATCTGCCAGTCGCTCACCGAGAAGTTCTTCGGCTCACCAACTTGACACCAGTGATACCGGGACGCGAACGCGGCCGTCAGCATCTCGGCGTCTTCGCCGTCGGTCCGGTTGTCTTTGTCGAGCAGCTCCCAGGTGCGATTGAACAGCTCGATTGCCAACTGGCGGTGAGTTGCCGCCTCGAGGGCAATCTCATCGGTCATGGCCATCTCCCATGTAGTCACCCCAAAATCTACAGGATGGTGGGTGCGGTTACCGGCGTCAGCGAGGCTTCGGGATTACCCAGAGGCATCAAGTAGGTTGTATCAGTCATGAGCGATGCCAGAACCATGCCCGTTTGCTACCGGCACCCCGACCGGCCGACTTACCTCGCTTGTAGCGAGTGCGGCCGACACATCTGTCCGGAATGCTCTCACGATGCGCCCGTCGGTCAGAAGTGCCCGGAATGTGTACGCGCCGCGGGCCGTCAGCGGATTGTCAACGCGAGGAGTGTTACGGCAGGACCGTCGTTTCAGACCAGTCCCGTCGTATTCTCGTTGATCGCTGTCAACGTCGCCATCTACCTAGCGGGTCTGCTGTCCCCGAGCCTCGAGCTGGAGATGCTGCAGAACTACGCGGCGTGGACCCCGGCCATTGAGGCCGGAGAGTGGTGGCGAGGCCTCAGTGCCGCCTTCCTGCATGGCGGCACCATGCACATCCTCTTCAACATGTACTTCCTCTACATATTCGGGCCCCGCCTGGAGCGCCAGGTCGGGTCGGTGGCCTTCTCCGGCATCTATTTGGCCAGTGCCGCCGGCGGCAGCTTGGCGACCTACCTATTCGGCCCGGCGAACGCCTTGAGCGTTGGAGCCTCCGGAGCCCTCTTCGGTCTATTCGGCGCCTGGCTGTATGCGGCATACCGGCAGCGGGGTTCGGCGGCCGGCAGCGCCATGTTCAACCAACTGGGTGCCATCCTGCTGATCAACATGGCGCTCCCTTTGTTCATCCCGAGGATCGACTGGAGAGCTCACCTCGGAGGCTTGATAACCGGGATCGTTGTGGCATTCCTCTGGGAACAGATCGCCGCCGGGAGTCGGAACGCCCGCCTGATCCGGGCAGTAGTTGCGTTCGCAGCTCTCATCGGTCTCCTTGCCTCGCTGGCGATCCTGTAGTTCGGAGCTGCCTTCTAGCCTCTTCCGGGTCAGTGCCTGACTAGTCAACTCGCGTATCAGCACGGTGATCTTTAAATACTCCCGATGCCTGCCGATAGGCAGAGTGAGTGGACCCTGAATCCACCGGAAGAAGGCACAGTTGATGGACCGCGAGGCCAATCCTCTCGAAGAGATCGAGGACGCTGACCAGGCGGCGGCCGCGATGCGCGCCGAGGCCGCAGAGCAGCTTCAATACGCGCGCGACCTCGCCAAGCGGGTACGAGCCGAAGCCCTCCACGAACTCGAGGACGCCCGCGAGCGGGTTGCACGAATCGCCGCTCGCGAGGAGGAAATGGCCGAACGGTGGGCGCAACTCCTCGAGGCCGAGAACGCCCTTGCCGTGTCAAAGGGAGAAGTCGCTGCCGGACCCCCCAGCCTCATCGCTGAGGCCACCGCCGAAGCTCAACAGATCGTCGCTCGGGCAAACGAAGAGGCTCGACGCATCCGCGAACAGGCCATGCATCTCCTTGCAGTTGCCGAAGGCGAGAAAGCGGAGTCGCACGAGATCGCCCAGTCCGAAACCGAGAAGGCGGCCGAAGAGGCCGAACGGCTGCGCCGGGAAGCCGAGGCAGAGGCACAGCGGGTTCGCGAAGAGGCCGAAGCGGCGGCTGCAGCCGGGAGCGAGGACGCCGGCATCTACTCGAAGCGGCGGGGACGCAAGCTGCCGCGGATCGGCGAAAGCGCGTCACACCTCCTCGCCGAGATGTCGGATCTCAGGGCCAAGTCGGCCGACGAAGAAACCCGCCAGGTCGTCTGATCCGATGGGCTGCGGCCCAGTGGATTGAAGCATCGACTGCATGTGAGTCGACTTAGCGGTCGTCACCCTGTGGCGGTGACGCGACCAGGTCGAACAGCATCGCAGCCGGCGAATCCGCGATTCGCACCACCCGCATCTCGATGCCGTACCACTTGACTCCGCTCTTGGTCTGATTGTTGAGCCAGGCCAGCGCCTTCAGTTGGTCTTCGTGGAGGGCGGCAGACACCAGAGCGACAGACGCGGCTCCAGACGAGGCCGCCATGCCCAGGGCGCGGCCGAGATCTGAGTCATCGGCAGTTGCCCTCTGCGAGGAAACGACGACTACGTCCTCGCCGTTGTCGTCGCGGCCGAGAACACCTGTGGCGCTCTTGGTCGTGAACTGGCGCGCGTCGGAGAGACCGGCCCGCAGACCCAGAACGTCCCCGAGTTGCTGCGAATGTGCCAAGAACCACGGTGCAAAGTCTTCGGCACCCTGGGCCCACACGCTCTCAGGATCAACGAGCTCGAGCGTACCGAAATCCATCATTACCTCCATCGGAGTGTCAACGGGAGCGGACGGGAGATCACCATCGTCGTCGTCAGGTACGACCTCTGCGGGCTCGACCTGGCCATCGGGCCCGACATGACTCTCACCTTCGAAATCACTGTCTACGGCAGACACCTCATTGCCGGGCGCAATACCCGCCATTGCAGGCTCCCCGGGCACTGGTGCGCCCAGATCAGGCTCGGCGGGAACGGCTGCCTCTTCCATGGCTGCAAGGTGGGCTTCGGCCTCGCCCCACGATTGTTCGGCGCCGACCCGGGCTCTCTCAGAGAACCCGTCGGTCGAGCCGTTGTACTCCTCCCAGCGGTCGGGGTCGACAGCGATCGGTTCACCCTCAACGTTGACTGATGTGAACGTAGTCGATCCGGCCTCGGGAACGGTGTTCTCTCGAGCCAATGGCTCTCCGCCGTCATCCGGCGCTCGCTCTGCCGTGTCCGCCGCCTCGTTTGCGATGTGCTCCTCGGCGACGGAGTCGTCCACCGGCGGGACTTCCTCCTCATCCGATTCGAGAGTTGCTTCTGACTCGTCGGGGGACGCCTCATCACCGTTCTGGGGAAGGTGTGCAGCCTCGATTCGGGCGACCGACTGCTCGACTTCCATGACCCGAGCAGCGTGCAGGATGTCACCGCTGGTCACCTTTCCACCTTCGCCGGTGCCGGCCACAACGTCGACATCAATGAGGCCGCTCTCGACGAGCCGGCGGGCCCGGGGAGACAACTCCTCGAGAATCAGCTGCGGGTTAGACCCGTCGGCCGACGATCTGGCCTGCTCATATGAACTCTTACGGCGACGACGTCTGCGTGCCACGGCAACGCCTCCTCCAGACGGCGGTACGAGGTCGGTGATCTACTAAGCAGGATCGGTTCATCGAGACGAGCCCTTGAGCGCTCAGTTTCACTGGTTTGGTAACTCTCTTCAGCATGGACTTTGTATCGAACATGCGCCATCTGCGCTGGTCGGTTGTACTCCTTCAACCCAATGCGCCAGGGCACTGTCAAAATAGTTCGCGCCGGCGTAGCCGCGGCTCAGCACCTGTATTGATCCGTCGACCGCGAGCAGCACCGTCGGAAAGCCCATCACGCCCAACTCACGGGCTTCTGCGAAGTCCTCCCATGCCCTCGTGCGAGCCGCCGCCGAACGCAAGTCCTGCATGAACGTTGCCACGTCTACCGGATAGTCGCCGATTAGGCCCGGGTACTGCTCGGGGTCGGTGATATCGACACCGTCGACGTAGAAAGCTCGCTGCAGCCCGGCGAAGAAACGAAGGGTCTCCTTCTCGGCCAAACTTCGCATGGTGACCACGGCGATGGCAGGAAGCTCGGTGTCGTAGACCCAGTCGTCGCGTTCGAGGGCGAACGGCTCGAAAGGCTGGCCCGACGCCTCAGCGACTCTCTCCCAGTGATGGGACAACGTCGCCCGCAGTCCGTCGTCGAGCGCAACAGCGTTGGGACCGGGCCGGAGTCCACCAACGATGACACGCACCGCGACGTCGCCGCGATCTGCGATGTGTTGGATGACCGGAGCCATACCCCAGCACCACGAGCACATCGGATCGCCGAC